>JAAYYI010000008.1 GCA_012515445.1 Candidatus Bathyarchaeota archaeon
CACCTATGAAGACGTCCAGAGCTTAGGCATAGAAACGCTTAGAAACCTCTACGCATCAGCAGGCTTAGCGATTCGACCAAAAACACAGGCAAACCGCATTGAGCAACTTAAAGAAATCATACGCGCATGGGGAGGAAACCCTGAAGAAATCCTATCCAAAGACGCACTCTTTAGAGGCAACATCACAGAAACACAGGACCAGACGCAGAACCGTCAGCTCTCGATACTCGCAGAGAATCTTAGGCAGATTATCCGTGAGGAGGCTACTTAATGACCATCAAGTCTAGTACTTTTTCGCGCATATGCGCTCGCATCCCACCGGGCCCGCCATTTTTGTCACGAATTTATCTGTTTTCCCCTTTCTTTTTTTGATCATTTAGAAGGTTCTACGTTAGGCGCTGGTAAGCCAGAGTCTAAGGTTTTCCGCTGCATTGATTGCGTTTTTTAGTGCAGGCGCTGTTCTGAGCAGACTTTGAAGGTAAGCAGTCGATTAATCGGTTAGCCTGCAGCGATGCCTGCCCAAAGTTCCAGCCCAAAGGAGGCATTCATTAATGGGGTCAGTAGCAAATTCGTTTAAGCCTCCATGCATTCTCGGATACTACCCCTGCCTAAGTAATCCTTCATCAAAAGACTGCGCCCAAATCGATACTTGCTCAAAGGACCTGTATTTCTGCAAGTATGCAAAGTTGGCGCTCCCCAATGGCACCGATATTTCGTGTAAGCGATACAGTTTCGCTAATCGGCATTGTACGCATGGCGGCGGTTCCTGTCCCGGGAAGGCATATCTTGAGCGTAGACGTTTTGGAGGCAGCAAACATTGATCCAAAACGGCGCCAACTCAATAAGAGAACAGATAAAATCCGACGTCCTCCAAGAAGTCCAACGCATACTACTAAACTATGAAGAAAGAATCGCTTCACTAGAAAAAGAAAATTGCCTGCTTTGGGAAGAAAATAGAAAACTTTCTAATGCGATAGAAGACCTGTCGCTTTCTATTGGTACTCCCGAATGTAGTAACTTTGCTGGGTCACGGAGGCGCTAAGTTTTGTCTAATCAACCAAATGGAAGTAAAAACCTTGTGCCTTCGAAGTCTAGTGTAAAATTTGACACCAAGCCAACACACCGCATCCAATTCGACACCAAAACCGTGCGCACATGGGTCCTGCCCCTGCTAATGCGAATAGACGCCGGAGATTACCCAACAAAAGCAGGCCGCACCATAGGATTAAGCCACCAACACACCTGGTACTACACCCGCAAACTCGAAACCTGCAACCTAATCAGGCAAGAGAAACGCAGCAACGTCGCCTTCTACTCCGTAACCGATGAAGGTAAAAGACTTCTGACGTCATGTGAGGGAACAGTTTTTCCAGCAAAACTCTACCGCTTTGACAAGTGCCAAGTAGCCTATGAAATCCAACTCGAGGGGCGCTACCCCGAGGGCAACTTCAAAAGAGTTGAAATGAACAATTGGACGGCACTTTTGGGAACGGAGCTTGGCGTTAAGGTCCGCCACACCTCGAAGAGTTGGATAGTTCACGTGGAGGTTATCCGTGGGCGCAATCCCATCGAGGTTACTAATTTAGCGATGAATTGGGTGGATCGTGTGCGGTCTTCTTTGTGCAGCAAATATGGCTGCGTGCTTAAGGAAGGCAAGGTGGTAGCGGGGGAGCTTGCGCATGAGGATCCTATTGCTACTATTTTTGGCCGCTACTTCGCCGTGCGCACCGACAAACGCAAAATCGACCACAGCTGGGGACCCGGCGAATTAGAGCATACTCAGAAAGATGCGGTGATTGAGTACCTGCAGATGCCTGAAAAAGTCAGAAGTATCGAGGGAGAAGTAGCCGCCCTTCGAGCTGAGATTAGTCAACTAATTGCAGTTTTCGGGGAGGTGAATTTTTTGGAGTCTAAAAGGAGTATACCAGAACCTGAAATGACTGTGGAAGGCAAATTCAAATGCAAAAGAGATAATCAGGAGTACAGTAGTCGACAAGACTATGAATCTCACTGCATGGAAGAGCATTTTACTATGTAAGACACTAATTGTATCTTTGTTTAAAGAACTTGCTCGCTTTAACTTCGTTGTTTAGAGCTCATTAACTTCTTAGTTAAAGGCTTAACCTCATTTGTGGGCTAATCCACCGGGTCGCCAATCTTAAAATCCAGGTAGCCTTAAATAAAAAGGGGAAGGAAGATGTTTCCTTCAGGTTTTGCTTTTTATGGACGTTTTCTTAGCAGTAGAATCGTCACTGCGAAGCATACGACGATTAGCAGTGCAATGCCGATGATGGAGGGTAGAAAGTACGAGTCAGTCATAGATGGTGTTGTGGTTGGTTGCGGGGTTGCGGTTGCGGATGCAGAGTTTACGATGAAGCTGGTCTGTGTTGTTGATGGCCAGTATGATTCGCTGCCGCCGAATTGGGCGATGACGGTGTATGCTCCAGTGATGTCGGGTGTCCATGGGAAGCTGTAGTAGCCGGCTGCGTCTGTTGTTATGGTTCCGATCTGGCGGTAATTGTTGTTTGAGTCGATGACTGCTAAAGTGACTAGGACGCCTGTGGTGTTGGTAGGCTTAGCCTGCTGCATGTAGACGTACTCCATGAATGGAGACATGCTTTCGTCTGAGACTGCTGGGACTCCATCTGGGAAGCGTGCCGTTCTATCAGCGTCTTTTGTTCCAGGCGAATTGTCGGTGACCATGCCTTTTATGAGAACAGTGTTGCCTTCGCTAAGTACATCGTTTTGTATTGATGCTGTGATGGCTGTTTGTCCCTTGCCGAATGTATAGATCTGGTTGTCGTAGCCGTTCCACTCTACTAGGTATCCGTCTGCGACTGCTCCGGGGCATCTGCCGCTGAAGCTGTTTATACTCCAGACAAGTGATCCGTCGGTGCAGTTAAGTGCTAAGCGTTGTGCTCCTGGGAACAGCGGCGGGTTATACATGTGTGATTCTGAGAGGAACAGTTTGCCGTCTGCGATACTCTGTGAGCCGAAGACCCAGATTGGGTATATGCCGTATGGTGTATTGTAACCTGCGCTTCTTGGAACATATGTCCAGTTGATTACTCCGGTATTGATGTTTACGGCGCTTACGTAGCCTCCGAAGTCCCACACGTATGCGTTGCCGTATGCTATGTCGCCTGCGACTGTGAGGGTGCTAAGTGCTGTTCCAGGGAGTTTGGTTGGGCCCCATAATTTGTCGCCTGTGTTTAGTGAGTAGCCGTATAGTTCGTGTGTGTCTTTGTTGTGTAGGATGTAGACGCCCTGTTTTGCGTTAAGTAAACTCATGTCGCCGTACAGTGGCAGCGTCTGGTTTCTTGGTCCCCAAAGGATTGCGCCTGTATGCGCGTCGATTCCGCAATCAATAGAGTATCCCGCAGAGGTCTGTGTTACTAGGTTGGGTGCTTGCCGTAGTAGTATAACATCGGGGGTTCTTGCAGCAATACTTAGCGAGATTGTGTTTCCTGCGAGCGTATTTGGAAGCTTAACTGTCCACTGAATACCTTTAGTAAAGTTTAGTACGGTAGATGGTCTCAGGATTTCAGAAGCTAATGTTCCGCCACCCATGCAGAGTGTGGAGTTCCAGCAGCTGAGGTTGCCGCCGCTTGTGAAGTAACCGAATAGTGTTCCAACGTTCTCATGTGTTGGGTCTGTGTCCATTATGTAAGCGCTGTCCGTTGTTACGTTGTATATGACTCCCATGTATGCTCCTGTTGATGGCTCATAGAGTCGGTAGGTTGCTGCGCCGCCGAACATGCCTCCGCCTACGATACTGTAGAGGAAGGATGTGGTTCCGTACTCCTGCATTGAGTGGAACTTTAGGTTCTGGCCCATTCTGAGTTTCTCAAATGAGACTGTCGATGCGTTAGCGGTTATTCCAGGTGCAGTTTCCCATAGCGTTTCGCCAGTACGCAGGTCTACTGCTTTCCAGCTTACCACCTGGCTGTTTATACCAGCCATTTCTCCGTAGTAGATTACACCGTCAAGGATGATGGGTTCGAAGTAGTTGATTAAAATTGAGCTTGAGGTGAATTGGCTTTCTTGGTCAGAGGGAATTGGTCCGCCGACCTGGCCGCCGAACGCTGTGGGTTTGACCCACGCAATGTGTGCTGTGTTTGGTGCTTTACTGTATGGGTTAAAGTTGCCGGTTGCATCATACATACCAGTGGTTGCAAATGCGGGTACACCTAAGCCGTACCAGCTGCCGCCTAAATCACCCCAACCGTAGTTTTGTGCATTGATTGGTCTAGACCAGTACTCAGTTGGGAGAGGTGCTGATTGGAATTGAGGTATCTGTTCTTCTTGCACTGTTAGTATTTCAGGTTCGCTTTCTGATGGCAACTCACGTACGTGTGAGTAGTCAATTCCTGGGCCGAAAAATGACGATGCGCTTTTTGTTAGGTTCTGTCCGGGGTAGAATGCTTTGAGTGTATAGTTGCCTAGCTTGTCGGGTGTGAATGATAATCCGCCTACACCGCCTGTTGAGTCAGCAGTGTATGGACCCATTGTGGTTACTTTTCCGTCTGGGTCGGTGATTTGTATAGTTATGCCCGTGTACATGTCACCGGTGCTACCCATACCTGATGAAGCGGTGGGTTTAGTCATGAAAGCACTGATATAGGCTGCTTGTCCGATGCCGACTGGGTCGGGTTCAACGTGTATTTTTAAGTATGTAGGGATGTCGAGTGCTTGAACTGAAGTCATTGACGCTACAGCTATCAAAGAGACTGCTAAGAGGGTCAGTAGAATAATTGTCGATAATTTTCTATTTTTTTCCATTCTTTTTTCTCCTAGTTGGGCAAGAGCTAGAGCAAAAGTTGATTAAATTAGCAAATGCCGTAGTTATTGCCTGAAAGCTTAGTTTAAAACCATCCACTTATAAAATTTTGCAATTACCGAATGTAAGGTGTATAATTTTTAAAAAGTCTATACATTTTGACTTAACAGAGTTGCAAAAAAGCGATTAGTAGCCTATAATAGAACAACTTAGCAAGTCAAGTCTCTAAGGCAATAGTACACGAGATCACGCGACAGGACTTAGCCACTTTCAAAGCAACATATTGCAAACGATGTTAGAATACAAACGTAGGCAAGGTGTTTATCTAAGGTATCACTTGAGCGGACACAAACCGAGAAATTCATCTAAATAAGCCTGCTTTCTGCCTGTTTTAGCGAACTGACATCTTTATTACAACAAATTTTAAATCTGCCTTTATATCAATAGGAAAACACAAAAACAATAAATTAAAAGGCATTTAAAGGGAGAGAGCAAAATGGTCGATATAATACAATTAATAGCAATAGTAGTTCCCGTAATAGTGATCATATATGCAGTTCTATCCTCGCTGCGCATTGTTAGACCAACTGAACGCGGCTTAGTCGAGCGATTGGGCAAATACCAAAGATTCGTACAGGCAGGCATAACCTTGCTGGTTCCATTCGTGGACCGCATCATTAAAGTAAACATCACCGAACGCATGACGCCGGTACAGCGCCAAGACGTCATCACCAGAGACAAAGTCTTCATGGCAGTAGACGCAGTGGTCTTCTACCGAGTTAAACCCGAAGAATCAGCGGTAAAGGCGTCACAGTACTTCGTCAACAACTATGAGTCACAGATCGACACACTCGCACGCACCGTACTCCGAGACATCATCGGCGGCATGGATATGGCTGTCGCAAACACATCAAGACCCACCATCAACGCTAAACTAAAAGAAGCCCTCGACGAGCAAACCAGAGACTGGGGCATAGAAATCGTCCGAGCAGAAATCAAAGACCTCGAGCCCCCACGCGGACTGATGAGCAGCATGGAATCAGTGCTTAAAGCAGACAACGAACGCCAAGCAGCAGAAAAAACCGCCATTGCACAGGCAACACTGGCCAGCGGCGAAAAGAACGCGGCGATACAGCGCGCAGAAGGCATGAAGCAGGCAGCTATCCTGCAGGCGGAGGGCCAGAAAACCGCAACCATCGCCATCGCGGAGGGTGACGCGGAAGCAACAAAGCTACGCAACGAAGCCTTAACAACCTACTTCAAGGATTCAGCCATAACCTTCAAGCAGCTAGATACAATCGCCAACTCACTACAGAACAACACGAAGATAATCGTTCCAGAGGGCAAAGCTATATCTTTGATACTAAACGAGCAGGACAACCTCAACAAGGGTATGATCCTACCGATTCCGCCGCCGCCAAAAAGTAAAACTCCGTAAAAACGGGCAACTAAAAATTTCCAATTTTTAGGGTTTCACGCCGTTTTTGAGGTGTGAAACATAATCCTCTATCATTTTTTCATGCTCAAAAGCCAAAGGCAGAGGCAACTTGGCTAAGCTGAAGAGCTGCATTTCCTGGATTTCACTGTCCTGCTTTTTCAGTTCGCCACCGACTGGCTGCATAACAAAGCATGTAGGGTAATACTCGTATTCGATTTCTTCCCGGACGCCCTTCTCTATGTATTCGCCGACTACCCCAACGATTTTTGCGTCAAGTCCAGTTTCTTCTTTAACTTCACGAATTACGGTTTGCTCTATAGATTCGCCAGGGTCCATTCTACCGCCGGGCAGCGCCCAGAATCCCACGAAGGGGCGGGTGTTGCGTTTTATGAGCAGTATCTTGTTGTCTGGGTAGGGGATGATTGCGGTCGATGTTTTTCCAGTATATTTCTTCAATTGGTTCGCCTATAGTGTTGTTTTCTTTCTCCAATTAATCAGTACCGACACAGCGAAGACTACTATGCCGCATACAACTACTATTGGACCAGGAGGCTGCTCTAGATAGCTTGCTAGTAGAACCCCCGAGACCGCTGAGGCTAAACCGAAAACGGCGCTCAAAGCGGCGTATTGAGTCATGTTTCTACTAATGTTTTTTGCAGCTATCGCGGGAACGATAACTAGAAAACCCACGAGTAATGTGCCAACAATCTGTATGCCTACAGCAACAACCAATGAAACCAGGAAGAGGTATAGTAGGTTGGTTTTTGCTACGCTGATGCCCTTTGAGATAGCTAAGTCCTCGGAGACCATCGCTAAAACGAGTTTCTTGTAGATTAGTCTCGTTAAAAACACCGCTGCGATGGAGATGGCTACGCCTGCCACCACGTGGAGCAGGCTGATTTGTGTTATATCTCCAAACAGGGCTTCTTCTAACGCGTCAAGGTTGTCGCCCAAAAGTAGGATACCTATAGCTAACGCTAAAGTAAACATTGCACCAACCAGAGCTTCAAAGGAGATTTTCGTTACTCGCTGAAGATGCCAAATTATCACTGCAGACGCAAAGAGAAAAGCAAATGCGCCGACAAGCGGATCGAAATTCAGCAGTATCCCTATGGCTAAACCAGGCAGTGCAACATGTGAGAGGGCATCTCCTACGAGCGCCATCTTTTCAAGAACCATCAAGGAACCAAGGTAACCCGCTGATACCCCGACAAATACGGCAGTTATTACACTGTAGATTATTACTTCTGACATTACGCTTCGCCTCTTGCTGTTTCAACGCACATTGGTTCACCGTAGATTTGACGCTGTATTTCGGGTTTAGCGATTTCCGCTGAGGGGCCGCAGTAAGTAACGCATTTGTTTATCGCCAGCAAGTCATCGGTGTATTCCTCTACGATATGTATGTTATGAGTGATCAGCAGTATCGTGATCTTCTGGTTTTTTTTGATGTCGTTTAGCATGAGGTAGATGGGTTCCTCGCTATCCATGTCTACGCCTGTTGTGGGCTCGTCGAGCAGCAACACGTTGGGGTTATCGTTTAGAGCCCAAGCGATTAAGACACGCCGCAATTGCCCGCCGGAGAGCACGCCGAGCCGTTTATCTAGAAGGCTCTTATCGGTGAGCCTTACCTGAGCTAAAGCGGTCTCTGGATTAGTGCAGCCTTCAATCGAGAGGAACTCTTTAACAGTCATCGGAACATCAGAAACCGCCACGTACTGCGGGACGTAGCCAAGCTTCACCTTCTCTGTCCACTCAATTTCTCCAGTATGGGGAAGCCGATTAAGAAGCGCCCGTAACAGAACCGTTTTGCCTGCGCCGTTAGGGCCAAGGATGGCGACTGTTGTGCCTTTTCTAACGTTAAAGCTGATGTTATCAAGCAGAATCTGGTTCTGCAGTTTAACGCCCAAATCTTTGACCTTAAGAATAACGTCCTTTTCGTCAGCCATAAACTACCACAATTAAGACTATCTAAAACTCAGAAGTGATATGCATCTAGTAACTGTTATGGCAGCTACAAATAAGCTTATTGAACTATTGAGTTAAGCAGAGCTAAAAGGTAAGTAAACGGCTTAATTCGTATACTTCGTCCTCTGAGAGCCAACCAAGCTGCCTAAGTGCAGTCAACTCCGCTTTGGCGCTTCCCCGGAATCCGCTGTTATGCAGCAAGTTATTTTTTTCACCTAAACCCCAAATTTGCGCCTCGAATACGCTGTTAACCTGTATGTACTCTTGAGCTTTAGAAATCACCGCCGCTAAGCTTTGGTATCTTGGCACGAGTAAACCGCTGATTTTGGAGCCGCCGAGGGCACCTTTCAACTTGGCGGATAAATCAAAGTATCCCAAGCCCGATGGTGAAATAAACAGGTAACGCCTCGCCAATCCGGATTCATAGCATACTGTATAGAAGGGTATGTACAGCAGAAGCGGCGCCTTAAACTGGGGGTCACTGATGCCTAACCCGGCAAAACCTGCAATAAGACCCCCTCTGATCTGCATACTCCTATCGATACCCTCAACTATTGGTTTCTCACATGCGATTAGCCGGTTGCTCTCCTGCTTGTACGCAAAAACTTTTTCGTCCCGAGCTGCTTCAAGCTGGGCGATTGGTTCACGCGCTAACTTTACTTCGGCATCATGCTCAAACGTGAGGTTGGATAGGGCAGCTGCTTTCTGCTTAGCCAGCTTGTTTGCGGTATTCTCGATTTTTTTCAATTCCTTTCGCAGACCAGAAAGTTCCTTTTCCGTTTGCTTGATTTTTTCTTTCCAGCGTTTCTCGTAGACTTCGTGTCCTTTCTTGCCGGCGGCTTTAGCGCTCTTAATATATTCCTTTAGGTCGGATTCGACTGAGACGATAAATTTTTCAGTTTTATTCTGCAGTTTCTGGTTATCTTCGAGTTCCCGATCGAAGCTTGCGGCGGTTTCCTTCATTTTACGGTTGTACTCTTTCTGTAGCTTGGCTATCTGGGGGTTGATGAATTCCTGTTGGGCTCTGATTTTTGCGTCGTCTTCCTCCTTTGCCGCGGTGGCTTCATAGTCTATTTCGGTTACGTATTGGCTGGTTAATTTCTTGACCTGTTTTAGGCACTCTTGGAGTTTAGATTCGTCCTCTCCATAGAAGGCTAAGAGTTTGTCAAGTTCACTTAATGTTTGACTGATTGCTTGCTCCTCGAGTGTGGGCATAAGCAGGGCCATGTTTGGCTCGATTTCTGTTGTTTCTTTGCGGTAAAAGCTGAATTCGTCCATGAAGTCACGGTTATTGATTAGTCCTCTAAATGTGAATTGAAGGTTTCTAGGCGGTTGCTGGAAGTGGTTGCTGTAGTCACGAAGGAATGCTACATAGTTCTCTCTGGGCGCCTGATAAGTCTGGAGGTTACCTAAAAACGTGGATGCTGATGGTGCTTCACCGTAGGCTACCGTGTTGCTGTGAAGCTCGAATCCGTCGAAAATCAGCGCTGAACCGTTTCGTGGGATAACCCAGAGGGGGTAACCGACTTTAGCTATGAACCTAAGCGTCTCCTGCGGTTGCCGACTGAATAAACCTCCACCTCGATTTCGGTTTAACTCCGCGAACGCGAAGACGGCGGCTGTTTCTATATCAGCAGCGCTGCTTTTTGGAGCAGAAAACGGTAAAGTTAAGCGTTTCATGGCGGAGGTTAACATTGTAGCGATCAGTGAAGTAGGTATTGAACGCCAACTTTTTTAAAATTATCCCAAAACACTACTCAGTGCAGTAAGGTAACGCCGTCTTCAGAGCGGGTCAATTCTTGCTTTTGGTTTATTGTGTGCTGATACTTCGAAGTGAATTCGCGCCAAGATAGCATTGCATCCAAGTAGGCCTCTTTGGATGGCACATAGGTTGCGCTAAGGTGGCAGCTGGTGCAGAAGAATATCACGGTTTTTTCGTAGGTCTTCCTATGGATTGATAGAGTGGATTTACCGCATTTTGGGCAAACAAATAACGCGCTGTCCTCTGTAATCAACGTACTCCTCCTATTTCCAATGCAAAATATGCAGAATTAAAATCTTTCCCAGCCCATTTAAAATTGAATGATTTGAAATATAAATCAGGGTATTTAATCTCTAATAATATATCTATAATCTAAAACCAGAGTGTATCTTGTAGAGCCACGGAAACTGCAATAAATTATTAAGCCACATACGGGATAACGCTAACCATGCAAAACATTAACCCCATCTTCATCCTGCAGCCAGTCATCGTGATAACATTATGCTCTTTGCTGATGGTTTACTGGTACAGGAAACATCGCTTCCACGGAATGATCTGGCTGTACACGCTGATCGCTTACGGCGGGGCAATCGCAGCCAAATACGCCCTCCAGTTACCCACGATCGGGCTGGTTATTGGTTCGGGTGAAGCAGCATTAGGATTATACTATGGCGTGCAAACGGTTGTTTTTGAGGTGGGATTCGCTTACCTCGTTGCGTATCTGGCGTTTAAACGCGGCAGTTTGGATAGGCGTGACGCGGAAGCTTTCGGTTCAGGTTTGGGTTTTTGGGAAAATGTGGGTTTTCTGAGTGCACTCTCGCTTGTAAACTTAATCGCATATTATGCTATTCTCTCAGGCGGAAGCTCACTGGCAACTACGCTATATGAACAGCTAAGTACCAATGCACCGAGCCTGTTTGCATCCGACGTTGAAGCACTCGGTTTAGTAGGCATCGGCGTTCTAGAGCGCATCTCGTCGCTTCTGGTACATGTAGCTTGGGGCTACCTCTGCGTTATGGCAGTCATATACCGTAAAAAGGCGCTGTTTGCTATTGCGCTGCCGATGGGTTTGATTGATTTCCTTGTACCTTTCGCATCAGCTAACGTGCTTGTGTTTGAAGTAGCGTTTTTTGCTTTAGCGGTAGTCTGCATTATAGTAGCGTGGTATGCCACAAAGAGGCTTATCAAGCAACCTAAAACGTCTCAAACCATGCAGTCAATCCCCACACAGCAGCTGTTGTCGTGACTTTGCGAAAAGCTTATCCACAGTGCCCAATCAATACCAAATAGAGGCAGATTCTATTTGTCGCTTGAATCAGGTAAAAACTTGGGCTTCATAGCCAGCATCATCAACATCATAGTCCCAGTTGTCATGGGAATCGTTTTAATATCGTTCTATGCGGCATTATTCAGCCAATTATTCGCCAGCATCCAATCAGGCATAACACCTGCGCCGTTTTTTGCAGGAGGTGTCTTCTTTGTGGTAATTGGTATCGCAATTACAGCAGGCGTCTTATCCTTAGTAGGCTACATACTGTTCTTGGTAGCTATGCACCGCCTCTCACAGTACTACAGTGAACGCTCAATCTTTAGCAACCTCAGAAGAGCACTAATTATACAAATCGTAACCGCCGTAGTCATCGCGGTACTGGTCTTCGCGCCACTGTTCATCTGGTCCGGCAGCATTGCCATAGGCCCCAACCCAACATCAACACCCTCCGCCGTTTTCAGCTTACTCGGCGTTTACGCAGTAGCAGGCATAATAGGCTTCGTAATTTCAATCTACTGCTCATTACTCTACAAACGCTCCTTCGACAGACTCGCAGAAAAATCGGGAGTAGACAACTTTAGAACCGCAGGTCTACTCTACCTAATCGGCACCATACTAAACATCGCAGGCATCGGCAGCATCATAGTCTGGATCGGATGGATATTCGCAGCGATGGGCTACCGAAAACTTCAGCCACTACCAGCTGCGCCAGCGCCGTTTGTTCCGCCATACCAAACAGGCACCGCCGTGGCAAAACGTTGCTTAGCTTGTGGCACAGAAAACAGCCCCGACGCAGCTTACTGCCGAAACTGCGGTAGACCACTATAAAGGCGTTCGCTCGCGTCGTTTTTACTTTTTTCAAATTATAAGAATTCTTATATGACAGAAATATTTTCCTTATTATAATAGGAGTATTTGTTTTATGGTCATCAAGCTAACAGCCGAATATACGGACTTGCTAAACCAAGCGGTTGCGAGAGAAATCCAAGTATCAATTCAGTACATTCTTCAACATGCAAAAATGGAGAAACTAAAGGGCCGAGAGATCCCGGAGAATATACTGCTTGACAAAACAGTCTATGACGTTGTAGGCAAGGTACTGCAGGATTTATCTATCGCTGAGATGAAGCATGCCGCCAAGATCATGGAACGCATCTACTACCTTGGCGGAGAAGCAACCACCAAATCCAAGCAGCCGGTAATCGGCAACAGCATCAGCGAATTCGCAAAACTCGGCGTCCAAGCCGAAGAAGAAGCCCTGAGCCTATACCGAACTATCATCAACAAAGCCGCAGAACTAGGCGACTGGGAAACACGTGAACTCTTTGAGAAAATCTATGGCGACGAAGAGGAGCACCTCTTCAAATTCCAAGAGTACGCTGCCTTCCAAGACGAGTCAGAGCATCCGTATAAGGTGCCTATGCCTGAGTGGCGAAAAATCTTCACTGATGACTACTTTGCCTTGCTGAACAAGGCGGTGGCGGCTGAAATCGCTGGTATTGTCCAGTACACTAACCAGCATGAGAAAGCTGCTCTTCTGGAGTTGCGTATGCGTAAGACTCCTCTTGAGGCAGTGCAGGACACCAACACAGCACAGATAGTGAGTAAAATTCTCAAAGATATATTCATGGCTGAAATGAAGCATCTGGAATTGATCAGCGAACGCATCTACCTTCTTGAGGGGGAAGCCGTAACTAATCCTGAACCGCTGCCTGTTGTCGGCGAAACACTGCTTGACATGTTAAGACTTGATCATGCCCTTGAAAGCACGGCTATTCTGCTTTATCGTGAAATCATCGCTGAAGCGCTTAAACGCGGCGACACAACCACTCGGCTGATGTTTGAGGAGATCGTGAAGCAGGAAGAAGAGCACTTCTGGACATTTGATGACTTCGTAAAATAAACCTAATTTGCTCGGGTGCTACCTCAGAGCATCACCCCCGTCCCCTTATTATAAAGGGCCAATAAGCGATTAAGCGCATGTAAGGGGTATTTTGGGCGGTGAACCTTTAATACTGCTGCTTTATGTATGACCTTGGGGTGAAGAGCGCCTGTGATAGGATGTATTCCTGAACTGCAAGGAGCCAAAAGCTTCATCGGTTTGCAACCCTTGAGTAGGAATAGACTCACCCATAATTTTAATCCGAAAAAGCCTTAGGGTACGGTATAATCTGGTTTAATCAGTGAAGTATATGGATAAGACATCTGCAAAGCACTGCATAGACTGCTCAACTTCCCAGCAGATAAAATGCTTCGGCATCGAAGTCGTCGGACGCGGCATAAGCAAAAACAAAAAATGCAACAAACAAAAAACATATGCAGTAGCTGAGTAGAATGCGGGACAAACGTATTGTTGCCGAACATCGCGGTGGATTGCTAAAAAAAGAGCAGCATTACCAGTTAATGCAGTGGGCAATTAAGTGCTCAAAGCACGTGTTACCGCTCTTTGGAAAGAAAACCGACGATCGGCTTCTATATGCGTTAAGGGTTGGCGAGGACTGGCGACAGGGGAAAGCCACTGTTGGGCAAGCACAAAAAGCATCTGTGGATGCACATACTGCTGCGCGAGATCAGACTGATGCTGTCGCAGTTGCTGTGGCGCGTTCTGTTGGGCAGGCGGTTGCGACTGCGCATATGGCTGATCATTCGTTGGGGGCGGCGCTGTATGCCTTGAAAGCTGTTGAGGCGTCAGGTGGTTCAGTGGATGCTGAACGCTGCTGGCAGGATGCGCAGTTGCCGGAGGATGTTAAGGAGCTGGTTTTTATGCTTAGGGCAACAAAAAAAGGGTTACAGAAATATTGGCCAGCTGCAAAGTAAGTAAAAAAGCCTTTGCCTCTCTAATATGGGCATACTAAAGAAAAAACGGGGGTGTTTTACTTGGCTTTTAGTAGATCCCGTATCTCTTTTAGGGTGGCAAGCATTTCTCCATCTTCATCAGCTGTTTTGGCGATATGCGTTGATCTATAGGCACCTTCTGTTCCGACGACGTAGGGTTCCTTGAAGCGTCGTAGTTCTCGTAGTATGAAGTCGCGGACTTCCTCGTAGAACACTAAACCGTGCAGAGCGGTTTCTGGGCCTTTTTGAGGATTTGAGTTTCCAGCGGTTTCGATGTCGACTGTGCCGATTTTGAACAGTCTGTCGAAGGGGCCTGCTTTGCTTGAGATGTTTGTTATTGTCCTAAACGGTATGTGTCTTCGAGTTACTGTGATTATGCCCTGTTTGGAGTAGACTTCGGGCATGCTGCTACCGCTTTCTGCTTTCACGGAGTACTCTAAGCTGTTAAAGTAAACCGGGGTTAAAGCTAAAGCGGGTACTAGCCAGATGAAGTTTAAGCCTATGGTCCAGAGGTTAACGGTCCAGAAGTAATCGTTTATTATCTGTGCGGCGCTGAGGCTTGCGGCGTCTGCTTGAGCTATGTATGCCGCTGCTATGAAGCAGAGTAGAACGGAAGCCCAGACGAGTAGAAACGCAAGTATGTTTTGCAGCTGCATTTTGTATAGGTACGCTTTTGCAGGCTTGAATATGGTGCCGCTTGTGATTTGCTCTACTGGCGGCCGTATGACTTTTTCGGTATTTTTATCCAGATTAGTCACCTCCGCTTCGTTTGTATCGGGGTGACTCTTTTGCTGCTAGTTTGTTGAATACTGTGATTGCCTGCTGGGTTAGCGGTTGCTCTTTTTCGTCAGGTCTAAGTGATAGGTTGTATTCGGAGATGATTGCGACGAGAGTTTCTTGACATTCTTTTTCTTTGGGGCACTGCGGGCAGAGTTTTCCCGCGTAGGATTCATGCTTGTACCAGATTATTACCCCGAGCTTTTCAGTGTAGACTATGTAAACTTGTGTGCTGGTTTGGTAGTCGAAGCCAATCAGTATTCCTTTGTAGTCAAGCAGTGTTTCGATGTCGAGACGGTGGCTGTTGGCGTGTTCTTTGAGGTTTTTAGCGATTTTTTCTCGGGCGCGGTTGAGGACTCTGGAGACGTAGGCGGGTGTCCATGCGGGGTGTTCTTGGGCGATTGTGCTGGTTGTTTTGCCTTTCTGGAAGTCCAGCCATACGGTTGTTTCGTCTTTTGAGAGGGAGCCCATTTCAGACACCTAATATTTACCAAAATATAGTAAAGATTTACTCATAAAGCATTCGGTTACAGCTATCGCCCAACCACCCCAGCCAAGCCACGATTAAGCTTATTAACAGCAGAGCAACCACAGAAAACCGATGACCGAATACTCACTCCACCAAGAAATCAAAACCTACTACTCAATCCCCGGCGACAAATTCGAAGAACCACTAAACAACTACATAATAGACATCCTAAGAGGGCAAATGGCCATTGAAATCCAAACCAAAAATTTCTCCGCTATAAAAGACAAGCTTAAAACACTCACAAAAACCCATCAGGTGCGACTAGTCTATCCGCTGCCTGAAAATAGAATAATAACCTGCACCGCAAAAGACAATACAGTGCTCTACAAGCGCAAATCCCCCAGAAAAGGCGTCCTACATGATGTCTTCAGGGAGTTAGTTATGGTTCCCGGGATTATTGGGTCAAGCAACTTTTCTATGGAGGTCCTGTTTGTGGATGAGGAGGAAGTGAGGTGCGCTGATGGTAAGGGAAGCTGGAGAAGAAGAGGCGTCAGCATCAAAGAGAGGCGTCTGCTTGGCGTCAACCGTAGGATTCTTTTTGAGAGCAAAAATGATTTTTTGATGCTTCTGCCAGATAGTCTAAGCCGTGACTTCACGAACAGCGAGTTGGCACAGCAAGCAAAGATTCCTCTTAGGGTGGCACGGCAGATTACTTACTGCTACAGAAAAAGCGGGTTGCTTAGCGTCGCTGGTAAGAGGGGGCGGGCTTTTATCTTCCGGAAAAATGGCTGAGTCAGGGGCAGGTTTTTGGAGGTTTATTCGCTGGCTTTAATGCATTCGATTAACCCGCTGTATTCCTTCTCAGCTTCCGATGCCTCAAAGAGGCGCAGGTTTTGAGTCAGCTCCGCAGTGGAGGATACTCCGGTAATGGCAGTGCATACGCCCGACTGGCAGAGTGCATAATTAAGTAGTCTATAGGGATTAGAGTTTTCGGGAACATTAACCATCATGCTTTTCCAGCCAGTCTTGTAATTGGCGAGCTTTACTTTACGTCCAGCTTTAAGCAGTTCGCCCCCAACAAGCGGCTTCATCGCCACCACACCCACACCCAAAGCCTTGCATAGAAGCAGTGCTTCGTCCCTTGGAGCATAAAAGTGGTTTGCCACGTTAACCTGATGCATAACACAATCAACAAGTCCAGATTTAGCTGCCATCATGATTACCTCAGGATCATGGGTGCTAAGTCCCACGGCTTTGGCTATTCCTTCTGCTTTAAGCTTCCCTGCGAGTGCAACGATGCCTTTGCGGTTCAGCTCCTGCCAAATGCCAAGGTTTGAGGCATAGTGTATGTTTACTATCGGCGCAGAAGTTAAGCCTAAAGTTTCGAGCAGTTCTTTGAGGTACTCTTCGCATTCGGTGGGGCTGCGGCTTCGTTTATAGCGGCCGTCTCTTAGGCAGGAACCCAGATGAAAGGCGAGGATAGGCTGTTTGCCGGTGTCGCTCATCGCCTTCTTTAAGCCTTCAACGATGTTTGGGTAGGTCCAGACCAGGTCAAAATAGTTCACGCCTTCCTTAAGCGCTAAAGTAAAAACCTCTTTAGCTTCATATGCTGAAGCGTCTTTTAGGTATTCAACCCCTATTCCAAGAACGCTTACTTTCAATCGCGTTTTGCCTAAGTCGCGGTACTGCATAGCTCAAAGATAGGTTGGGTAGGGCTTATTTCTTTCTGCAGCTGAACTTAAAGTGGATATACCTGCCTTTGTCGCAATACTCAAACTAAATGATACAGCAAAGAAAATATCAGAAGGCAATCAGATTATAATTGTAGAAGGGTCAACTGACAACCCAGAAGCCATCAAGAATATCCAGCAAGAAATAGAAAACCGGATTTTACAAATAACTGCAAATTCTAAAATAAGTTTATTTAAAAACCAAAAAAATCTAGAAAAAAGCTCTATACTAAAAAAGCTAAACAAAAAATAAGTGTACTAGCTGAAAAGGGATAAAATTTTGTGCGCCACTTTATCTACCCTTAATCTGCGCGTAATCCACGCCACGGGTACTCACTCTACGTCCTTTGGACTATTCTATTACTAAGCAGTCTTTTTTTGAAATTAACGGTGAATATAAAAGCGGTTTATTGAAACATTGAAAAAGTAAAGGGGAGTAAATACTCACCCATTCTTATGGCTATTTCAGAAGGTCTTTCACGACGACTAGTGGTGTTCCAGCATCAGCTGAACCGCTTATCAAGTCAGCCAAGCTTGCTGCTATGTCTTGCATTCTTCTAGGGGTTGTGCCTTCCATGCACATGTCATCGATTTTATACGATTTTTCTTTTTCATACTCAATAGTTTTCTCAATTTCAGCTCTTAGCTTGCCTTGAGAACAAAGTTTCCCAACTAAATACTTGTATTTAACGCCAACTCTTCTAATCAACAAGCCGTCAGTACAGCCAAACGAGCATACTGGATCTGCTAACTCGTAAATTTTTGTGCTTGGATCCATATAAGCTCCATCCCCATACACGATAACCTCAACCTTTTTACCTAAACCCTCCAGAACTTTCGACTGGATTTTCGCGGCAATCTCAACTGCTTCCCTGGGAGCCAATTTTATTTCTTTATCAGAATACATGTTAGTTCCTAATAGGCCCCATTCAGACCAAGCGCTTTTCTTGTTGTCGTTACATATGTCTTTTAGGCTTATAGCGTTATCAAATTTCTTCTTTATTTTCTCAAGCACTTTATCGCTTTCATGAATGCACGAGACTATTACGCCATCAACATTGTGATCTAATATTTTGTAGGGGTTGTTTGATAGAAAGATGTTGGGTTTGCCGCCTTCTGTATTCACTATTTTAGCGTAGAGATCCAAATAGTTGACTCCTGTTTCAGGATGGTAAAAAACTACGGTTTCTGATGCATCATATGGTATCTCTTCTTTGTTTAGATTTAGTTGTTCATCTAGTCCTTCAGGGGCTATTTGGTTTCCAACGCAATCTCTCGGATAAGAAAATTGGATCGTGACACTACCTTTTGGAACGGCTTTTGCTAATGCTTCCAGTATGGGAACAAACCTGTTACGGCTCGCTATTGGAAAGATTATTCCAAGATGGCCTGATTCGGTTAGGTTTAGTTTTTCTCTTACTTCTTTTGCTATTTCTTCTTTGGTTACGTAGTTGTTTTGTGCTCTTGCAACTACTGACTCTTTCACGCATAAAATGTCGTTGTCATCGATTAAGCCATCGGCGTCGCATTGTTTGACAGCTTTAAAAACTTCCTCGGTGATGTCATCTCCCGCCAAAATAACGCCCATTTTTACACCATACGATTTAACGCCTAAGTAATCAGGTAGTTTACCCATTTTAAGTCACGGAAAACAATAACCGGTGTAAAAGAATATTAAGTTTAACTATGCTGCGGGCGAATCGTTTCTTACTGTATAACTAAATTGTGAAACAAGTCGTAACTATGGATTAATGGTTTGAGAGCCTAAATGGATAATTTAAGCAGGCAATTGGCAGCTAGACCATTCCTTCTGTCCATTGTATTGAATTTGTTGGATACCATTAGTTCTTGTTTGCAGATTTAGTGTTTCATAAGGTTAAAGAGTAGGATCGAAAAGAAAATAGGTGATCAGAAATGGCTAAGAATCTAAACGGGTTTGTTTTTCATGAGCTTATGACCACCGATGTTGAAGGAGCCAAAGATTTCTACCAGAAAATCACTGGACTCACTGTGACGCCAGGTCCTTATCCTATGTTGATGGACAACAATCAACCAATTGCTGGATTAGTGGCTCCAAGAGTAGACGGTTCAGCTTGGCCATCAGGTGGTCCAGCATCACACTGGATTGCCTATTTTAGCGTCAACGATGTGGATGCAACAGTGAAAATGGCAAAGCAACTCGGAGGTAAGGTGCTGCTACCACCTACCGATGTTCCAGGGTTTGGTCGAGCAGCTGTCCTGAGGGATCCGCAAGGCGCGGCATTTGGCATATTCGCTCAACTGAAATAGCAGTAACATAGGTCTAAGTTGGGTACTTAGAGGCGTTGGAAAAATAGCTTGCCGAGTGAATGCGCTCATGTTTTATACTCATGCTTTAGTGGCTTAGGAAATGTTGGTTTAGCGTTCAAGTCTTTGAAAGAAAAAACCCATGTTTTTTGGGAAAATGACGATTTTTTCTTCTTCTAATGAGCCTTCCCTCTGAATTATCCATGTTGTGGAAACAGTAACGATCGTGGGGGTTGTTTTGCTGAGAAGTGTTGCGGTTGTGTTTAGTAAAGACGAGGTTGGATGTATGTACGCTGGAATAGCCTCTGTGGGTAGAATCTTAAAATGATAAGAGGCCGCGGTAACAGGCGGCAGCTTACTAAGAGGGACACTGGTGGTGGGCTGTTGGGATTTGAACCCAGCAGTCAAAATATGCTTAGCGTTTTTCTATGGGGACAAAGGGTCTATTAAAATCACCAATATATTCGCCCTTAGGACGTAGGAGCACTGCATCTTCATACTGTTCTATCACATGAGCAACCCATCCAGAAACTCTGGCGGAAGCAAAGAACAACGGATAAAAGTCCTTGGGGACTCCTAATGCATCCATGGCCACGGCGGCATAGAAATCAACATTTGGATAAATCTGCTTTCTCTGATAGACCAGCTGTTCAATCTTCATACATCTATTATACAATCCCTGTGAACGCTCACGATGACAGTAGTCCTCCACTATGCCTCGTAGGTGTTTGGTTCTGGGATCTTGCGCCTTATATACGCGGTGTCCAAAACCCATAATCTTTTTCTTTTCATCCAACAAGCCCTGGATGTATTCTTCCACTTCTTCTTCCAAGTTTATCTCATCTAGCATATCCATCACTTTTTCGCTTGCCCCACCATGTAGGGGACCTTTAAGCGTTCCAATCGCCGAGGTTACAGCTGAATACATGTCTGAGTTGGTGCTGGCTGTGACACGTGCTGCAAAAGTGGAGGCATTAAAGCCGTGATCTGCATGAAGAATCATAAACCGATGTATAACACTTGCTTCCTTCTCATCAGGCACAACTCCCTTGAACATATAGAGGAAGTTTTTTGAGAAGGCATATTCTTTTTTTGGTTTTGGAATGGGCAGGTTTTGACGGGTTCTATGCAGAGTTGCAACTATCATGGGAACCCGAGCGATCAATCGTGTGGCTCTGCGCAAGTTTGCAGCCTGCGAAAAGTCACCTTCGTCAGGATCAAATTCGCCAAGATGAGAGACTTCTGTGCGTAAAACCGCCATGGGTGGGGCACTTTCGGGGGTTGCTTGTATGCTTTGCACAATCTCTTTGGGGAGGTACATTTCATGATAAAGTTGATTTGAAAACTCTGTTAGCTCCTGTTTGTTGGGTAGTTTCTTATGGATAAGTAAATAGGCTATTTCGGTGTACATCGTGCTTCCTACAAGGTCATCGATGTTATATCCTAAGTAGTAGAGAAAGCCCGCGGGGTCTACATAGCTGATTTTTGTTTCCGCAGCGGCAACATCTCTTAGGCCGCGAACAACTGATTTTTCATTATCTTCGCTCATATCGATCACATCTACTGCTTATACGCCCAGCAAACTACTGGCAAAATAACCCATGGCGCTAATGCCGAATGCCCGCAAGCAGGGTACAAACGCATGAGGTTATCAGCAAAAACACTTTGGTAAATTTAAATACTTCCATAAAACAGACTAGAACTTATTTGCGAAGGACATCGATTATTTTTTGTGCCCAAGTTAATCTGCCTTCTAATTGAGTAGGTTTTTCTATAACCTGCACGTTAGTTTCGGGAATACCTGGTACTGCTACAAGGCTTAACTCGGCATTGTGTAAGCCATGCGGGACTTTGCCGTCGACAAGATCGACAGCTTCGTAGTCTGCGCCGACGCTAACGTGCTGGATTAGGCCTTTGCGGATTTTCTCAGCGGTTGCCTCATCGTAGACTTCCGCTTCATACCAGAGGTTGTGACCATCCCAATCGGTTTTAGTGACCTTGCCAATTGCATTTGGAACTGCAACATGCTCAATGTAAACCGGTGCATTGGCAAGCTTGCTTGAGAAGGCTTGCAGCTCCTCAGAAGTGTAGATGTTGTGGTTTCGGCTCATGCCACTGCACATAGCCACGCCCGAATACTCAAGGGCTTACCTGAAAGAGCTTCAAGAACTATGAAAGGCAAAAGAGCAGCTACATGCCCTCTAAGCCGCTTGCATTCTTTACAACCAACGCCATCCTGAGACATCGCAAAAACAAATGGAAGCTACGCATTAATGGCTTGAGAGCCTAAACGCGATACTATCGCAAATACGACATACACAGCTTGGAGGGAATCCTAGCACTAATTTACCAGTAAAAAGATAGCTGCTTCATTAGGGTCAAGAGGTTGTTTGTTTTTTCAGGCTTTACTTTTCTGCCTCAGTAGCTATTTCTTTTTTCTTTACTAGTATTTCCATTTTTGTTGTATTACCGCATTTAGGGCATTTTAGGTACGTCCAGCCTCCGCGGTTTTTGGTTACCCCGTGAGGGCTGAAGAAGTCGGTTAAGAAGGATATTTCAAATTCGTTATCGCATTTTGGGCAGTGATAAGCTGTGGATTTTTTGTGCCACAACACAATCAGGAATAGCCCGGCTGCGACAATCGCCAGCCAAACAAACCAATACGTTACAAGCAGGATAAAGGCGGTAACTGATATGACGGCAACATAGATTCCTATGAAGAGCAGGGATTTTGTCCAGTCGCTTGATTTCAGTTTACGATAAGGTGACATTCTACTCACTTGAAGTTGTTTATGGCCTCGCAGACTTGATCTGGCTGCTTAGAGGAAAAAACAAATATTTTTCCCTCTTTGGGCGCTACCTCTATCGCGTCCCCAAAAGATGTTGTGTACGCGACTGAGCCGTCGGTGCCATATCGAATCCCTATCCCAAAGTAACGCCCAAGATTAGCTTTGGTTCTTTTACAATAAGTTAAGTCATCTATTGAGAAAGATTTCTTGTTGAACATACCATAGACAACCGTGAGTCTGCCGCCGCTTACTTGGATGCGAAGTCCCCGATAATTCCACATTAAAAAACCTATGAACGCTAAAATTCCCCAAGCAATTGCAACCCCAACAAAACTCTCCATCGATAAACCTTCAAAATACAGTATTGTAAAACTAATAAAAACCTCTAAGGAAACAAACATGGCCACTATACCCTTGACCAGTTTTCCCATTGGCACCCATTCGACATAAACACTATTTCTCATGCTCCAGAGATAACCAAACACCCCTTTTATGAATTTTCCAGCAAAACTAAAAATTGGCTGTATTATGGTTAAAAATGCGATATACCTATTAGCGTTTAAGCATAGTATATTGGTGATATGATTAGCAAAGAAGCAATGGTTTACAAGCCATATCGTAATCCCAAAGCAATACTCTATGGGATAATCTTCATAGTAGCCGTTGCAATCCCAATCAGCATTCTTATCTATCTTTTCTTAGAAGGCTCACTGATTTTCACCGTCACACTATCCGCCATTATGCTAGCAGTGCTATTCCTATTTGCGTACCTGACATTTTTTGGCAAAAACCTAAACTATGAATTGTCAACTCAAGAAATCAAAATAAATTTTGGATTACTAAAGAAAAAAATAGCCTGCAACATGATAGCTAATGCTGAAATTGTAGATTTAAAGATAATTTTGCGCATTTTGGCTCATAGTGTTCCCGGCTTTCAATGGGGTTCATTTAAAACAAGCATCGGCAACATCAATGTCTATGCAACTAAACTCAGTGGCGAGTTTGTCGTAATCACCTTGAATGATGGTGAAAAAATAGCTCTATCACCAGCCGAACCTCAACCCTTTCTATGGGCACTCAAAGAGAAAGCTCTGGTAGCAAATTAAAGGCTGGATGTATTTCTATGCAATAATCGTGTCTAGAGTTGCAGAGAATGGCGGATTAAATTTAGCGTTTTAGGGTTTTAGCAAACTCTAAATCTTCACTTGCTCGCTCAAGTTTCTTTCGAGCATTCTTTCTTTTGGTCCAGACGAATATCATTCAGCGGTAGCAAAAACAATTGAGGAAGCTCAGAAACTGGTTGAAGCTGGCTTTGAGTATGTCTGCGATTTCGGATCAACTCTGGTATTTGTCAGCGGAATATTGTTTGCAATACATCTTTTTGTGTTCGGAGCGAAACTCTTGTCTGTTTCTAAAAAAGAAATAAAAAGTTCGATGAGAGCCAAATAAATAATGATTTTGATGACGATTTACATTTTTTGATTGTTTTTATCTGAATCTTTTGAGTGGATTAGATGACTATAAAGATTAATGGCTTTTGCGAGACTCAATTCAAGAAATTAGAGAAAACTTTTCAACAAAATTTTACTAGCGGTCTTGAAGTTGGAGCTTCCATTTCGCTTACAATTAATGGTAAATACGTAATTGACGTATGGGCAGGCCATAAGGATGCCGCCAAGACAAAGCCTTGGGAAAAAAACACAATCGTACCGGTTTTTTCAAGTACTAAGGTGATGAGTAATCTCTGCATCCATATGCTCGTAGATAGGGGTTTGGTCGATTTGGATCAACCTGTAGCCAAATATTGGTCTGAGTTTGCCCAAAATGGAAAAGAAGAATTGCCTATAAAATATCTGCTCAGCCATACGTCCGGTGTTCCTGGTTGGGATTCTCTAATCACCCAACAAGATACTTATAACTGGAACAAGGTCACTGGATTGCTTGCAGCCCAAAAGCCATGGTGGAAGCCAGGAACTGCATGTGGGTACCATAAATTCACTCAAGGTTACATGGTAGGAGAACTCGTTCGTCGAGTTACAGGGAAACCAATCAGGGCATTTTTCACGGAAGAAGTGGCTGAACCCAGCAGAGCCGACTTTCATTTGGGATTACCTATAGAATACGAAGCGCAAGAAGCAGACATCATTCCGATTTTTGCCTCGGACGTCCAAAGTGTGTTGCCTCCACCTGGCACTATCAGTGCAAGAGTACTCACTAATCCAGTTCTAGATCCGGCGCTTTCTTATGTCAAGTCCCGTGAATGGTTAGAAGCTGAGATTCCTTCAGGCAATGGTCATGGAAACGCTCGTTCTATGGCTCGAATCGGAAGCATAATAGCCTGCGGTGGAACATTGGATGGAAAGAAGTATCTATCGTCCACTACTTTAGAGGCAACAGTAAAAGAACAGTTTTATGGGTTAGATTTAGTATTGTTGAGGCCTGTACGCTGGGGGTTAGGTTGGGCACTCCCGTCAGAAGAGGCGCCCTTTACTCCTAATTGGAAAACAAGAAAGGCTTGCGTTGGTCTAGGCGCTGGCGGATCGCTTGTTTTGATGGATCTTGAAAAAAAGTTATGTTTTGCTTATGCGATGAATTCTATGAGCTTGAAGTCTTTTCCTAATGATATCAGAACTGAAAAGATGTGCCGAGTTTTATACGAATGCTTAGACGAGCCACTAATCAAGGATAAATGAAAAAAAGTCTATTCTTTTGACACGATGGCGAAGAACCCAAAGCAGCCATAAAGACCTCCAACTAATCAAACAACTCATCAATAAAGTAGACTCAAAGCCTGACAACCTTCCAGGATTCCAGGAGTCATGGGTTTCACATTTTGTCAGTCTGCGGAAAGAAAGTTGGATTTTACGAGTGATACCTATATGCTAAAAAGGGTTCGATCTTCCCGATTGTACCTTTGAGGGCTCAATTGTAAATTAAAATTGATATTTCGAAAAATTATAAAAATAGTTCAATGCTCCACTGGAGTGGTGGGCTGTTGGGATTTGTTCCTCCCCTCCCCAATCCATATCAGACAATAATCGTTTCTTCGCGGCAACCATCTCTTTTTTCTTTTTTGAGGAGGCGCCTGATTGATAGACCAGTCGCTAAAAGTAGTATACGCCAGAGGCGATGACGCCCAATTACGTGTTTTCATCTACCGAGGACCACTACACATTGGCACAGTTGAAGTAAACTCAAGTAACTGCCTGAAGGTCTTTCGGGGTATTGGAAACACCTCACCTATTCTAGTACAGTATCTTCCAAAGGGAGAAGAGTAGCCGCTATGTTTCCTACTGAACAGGCATATCACTGCTCAGATTGCTCTTTTTGGTGCGGACGCTGCAGTCAGCCCTATATGGCGGGAAGAAGATCCGTTAATCGTCTTGCCTCAAGCGAAGCCTGTTCTGTTATCAGCCGCAGAGACGCCAAAAGGGAGGGCGCTTAATGGAACTAAACCTTACTAAATCTGCGCTCATCGAGTGGTTAACTGATGAACATTGGATTGTTCTAAGCTTCCATGGGGGTTTTGCGGACCATCTTGAGCAACTCTACTTTACGCCTGGAACTCCAAAAAACGATGAACTTGAAATCATGGTTGCGCCGGTACAGATCGCTGGGCTCGAGGGCATAGCTCCATTCTACAGAATTAAAGACACCGTTGAAAACCGCGAATCACTCAGGGCAGCGATGGCAGAGTACACAGAGGAACGCCTGCAAACCTCAGCAGAGCTTGATAGAAACATCCAAGTTTTCCGTCAACAAATCAGGGCAACAATCCTGCCCACCCTCAGGTGATTTTTCTATGGTTGACAGTCAAGATAGAAGTCAAAATAATTCACTTTCAAAGTCCAAAGTCAAATTTGACTTCTCTACCGTACGATCCCGCGTCCTACCCATACTAAAAGGCATAGAGGTCCAAATGTACCCTGCCAAGATAGGCCGCGCCCGAGGATGGAGCAAACAACACGTCGATTATTATGTAAAAAAGATAGAAAAAGCAGGCCTAATCCGCAGACTGAAGCGCAGTAACTTTGTAGATTACGAGTTGACCGAGAAAGGTCAAAACTTTCTCATATCATGTGAGGGAGTGCTGTTTAGCAGCGGCGTCTTTCGTTTGCATCGGTGTTTTTTCAAGTTCCCGGTTCTGCGGGAGGGGGTTTATCCGATGGGGGATTTTAAGCGGATAGAATTGGTGAATTGGACGGCTCTTTTGGGTTTGGAGCAGGGAGTCAAGGTTAGGCATACGACGACGTCATGGATTGTTCATGTCGAGACGTTGTATGGTCGTAGTCCTGGTGAGCTTGTGACTTTGGCTAAAAACTTAGCTGACAGAGTTGCAAAAGGATTATCCAATAAGTATGGTTGCGTTTTGGGCGAGGGGCAGATTAACAAGCGTCATGAGTTGGGAGTCGATGATCCAGTTGCCAAACTGCTAAACCGCTACTTTACAGTGAGTACACCTAAGCGGGTTATAGATGACAGCCCGGGAGAAGACGAAGGCGAGCTTGACCATCTTGGGAGAGATGCTGCCGTCGAGTATTTGCTGATGCCGGAGCGAGTTAAGAAGTTAGAGGGGCAGATGGGCAATGTCCTCTGTGATTTGGAGAAAATCTCAGGCAGCCTATCAAAACTAGACAAGATGGGCTATGACATAGCAAAGGTTGCTGATGTCCTCTGCAAGCTTGCAGATTCTGGCAGTAGCCCAGACGTCGCTAAGGCTTCAACTGATGGAGGTAACAGCTATGTCTCTTAGGCTTCTTGGTATGGTTTTGGTAGTGAAAACCTGTTCAAAAGCACTTTCACCACTATGTCAAGGGCATGGGAAAAGTCCATGCTTTTTGGAAGTTGCTTTTCTACGGTTGCTTGGTGTAGATTACCGAGGGCTAAAAGTAGCGTGCTTTGATGGAGCGAAAACCTTGGAGTGTGCATTTTGACATGGAAGCAAACGATGAATCCATTCAAAACACAGCTAATTCAGCCCAAAAAGATGCAAAAAAGAAGCGTAGCCAAGCCGATAAGGTTGGAAAACTCAAGTATCTGCTTGCAAAGGATAAGAAACTCGACCGTGACATTGCCGAAATAAAGCTCTTGCTTAAAGTTATCTTCGCTGGCTTGAAAGACTCCCTGCACTTTGAGAAGTCGATAATTGAAGAGGCAGCCTGCCAAGACGAGGTTGACAAAGCCATTCTGCAGCTATTGTTTGAAGCAGGCGCTCCCGGATTACTACCTAAAGAAATAGCCGCCAAGCTTGCTGAATTCAAGATTGCACGGCATCAAGTAACTCGCAGGATCGTTCGCATGAATAAGCGGTTAGCTAAGGAATTGGATTCTGAAGTTGTTGAGCGGCGGGGTTGGTGCTGGGCTATGACGAGGTTCGGTGTAGACGCTTATGGAGCATCGGAGAAGGACTTGCTAGCCGAAGGCTTGACCGTGTATAGAGCTGAGGGGACATAACTTATGGCGTTGACAGATCGAGAGCGGCAGATTCTGCGGTTACATGCTGATGGGTTGAGCGACTATAAGATCGCACGAAAATTAAAAATGGAGACGCCAAATGTCACTCGTTCAAGAAATAACGCTCTTAAGAAGCTTAGGTGCGCAAAGGCTGATTTAGAATTTGCAAACAGTCTCACAATACATGGATCTCGCAAGCAATAACAAAAGTGTTTAGTCTTGGAATAATCCTAAGGATTTATCTGTATTAAAAAACGTTAGCTCCTAACCCTTACTCGAGGCTGAATGAATCTCATTTTAGCCTTACTGTTCAAGAAGTGATTTCCAAGGACCATTTGGTTAAAAAAAGAAGGGAGAATTATTTTCTCTTTCTTTTTATTCTGACGACGGTGAAAGTAATTACGGACAATAGCGTAGCTAGAATGACAGTAGCCAAAATGATGGTGAGATTATCTCTTATCACTTCGTTTTGTCTTGCGTTGATAGTATTTGAAGGATTAGTTGGCAATGTCTCGGATTGCTCAGTATCGCTGCTGTAGCTGCTAGGTTCTGGACCGCCATAACCCATCGTCTTACAGGATATAACTTGTCCATCGTCTGCCCAGACCATTACCTCGATGTAGTAGATGGAACCTGGATATACTTCATTTAAGGGCAAATCAATGACCCAGCATGGGTAATATTCGGAGGGATTGAATCTTACGTTCGCTTTTAATTCTGCTTGGATTTTGTCTTTTACGATCGTCAAGTTTCCAACTTTCGTGCCGTTGTAATTGTATGAGAAACCATCTGCTTGTTTTAGGGCCATGGATATGGCTTCTTCTTTAGCTATGTTTACTTTTGAGGAGCCGATTGTAATGTAGCTTCTGCTGTCAAAGAAATCAAGGAAGGTGCCGTTTATATATTCTAGGACTAGTTGGCTATAGTCTACGCCGTTTTGAGTTCTCACCCAGCAAATAGAGGTAATATCGGAGGCAGTTCTGATTTCAATTCTTAAATTGTCGGTTGTCTTACTTTCGTTTGCATTTAGGTTAACAGTTGTCAGCATACTTTTCATAGTATTTAATTCGTTATCTTTCGAAAAATTGTTATAGCTATCAAGAAAAATTGACGCTGCTTCGGATGTGTCAGCGGATAGCGGCTTGTTGCTGTAAGCAATTCCTGAGTCTACTTTTAAGCTGCAAGACCTTAGCGTTGAATTAACATAGCTGAAGGATACTCTGAGGTCACTGTACACTTCTGTTTTCGTATCCCAATTGATTAATTCGTATACTTCGTTTGTCTGAATGTAGCCTAGCTTTCCGATTGGGTTGTCATCTGTCGTGTAATCCCGGACTTTGGATGAAATCAATGTGATTTCGTATCTGTCAATGTCAAGCCCAACTACGTTTTTTAAAAAATTCATAGACTTGTTATTAGCAAAGGAAGGCGCTGATGTTGGGTTGATGGGGTTGGTGGAATTTGAGGTAGATGCTGATGCTTGTGTGATCGACGAGATCAGGAATACCAAAGCACTAAGTAAAGCAAGTGTATATTTGATTTTTAGGTTTTTTTTCATTGTGTTCACCTTGGTAGTTGGTAACTCCAGTCACCATATACGCGCATTCTGGAATCAGAATAGTCGCCTATCCAGGGGTTCCAAACGCCTACACCGTTTCTCAGGTCAGATGAAGTGTAACTACAGCTGTTTACGTCCCATGAAGCGTCGTTTAGAGCATCCTGAATTGTGTATCCTGGTGTTAGTGCGTAATCAAAGAACAGATAAACAAAGTGTCCGTAGTTGAATGGGTAGGTTTCTGCAGCTTGCGTGTACCATGGGGAAATGTAATCGAAGGAAATAAAGACGTGGTCTGCTCCAGCGCCGCTACCTTCTAATGCTAAATTGGTGCTTGCATCTTCAATGTCCATCCATGAACTAGCTAGTCCCCAGCTATGGTCTTCGATATCACCGAGCCACGTAGAATCGCCATGCATGCATGCCCAGAGAAAAACAAAATCGTGTGTTCCTCGCCATTTATTCCCATCACTTTTTCCTTCGTTGACGTTGTAATGCAGATAGTGGTCCGTTATTACGCCTATGGGCTGAACGCTATATCCTTCGTTATCTACGACACCGCGATGGTAGAATGTGCAGCCAGGTATTCCACAGATTCCTTGTTGCTGCGTCTTCCAGTAGTGCCCTTTATAATAGATTGCAGAGAAATCATAGTACGTTTCGCTGTATTGAACGCTGCTATAAACAGTATCTGGTTGTGTAGTAGCCCAATAGTTTTCTAAGTAGGGATATTTAGATGTGGCAGAAAACAGGTCGTAAATATAGTCTGAGATGTCACCTGATGTTTGTTCTTCATCTTGGCCGCCTGAGTCATCATCATAGTCTTGGGTTCCCCAATGTACAAACGTTGGTTTTCTGAGTAAGCCATAGTCATAGTAGCCGCTTGTCTTTTCCATAAAAACGTTTTCATAGGTTGTAAAATGGTATTCGTTCAGCACATTGTTGTTTGAGTCTAAGACCCTAAGATAATCAACTTCTAAGCCAGTTGTATCTGCAATCCAATAGTCAACGGCTCGAATCATTACTGTTATAACGTTACTGGAAAAACCCGACAAACTTAAGGTTGCTGATGTATCCGTTCTCCAGTTTACCCAACCGCCGTTGCTTGTAGCGCCGTAGGAGCATGCGGTAAGATAAGTATAGTCTGTCACTGGGTGTTGAGCGTCGTTTTGGGTTCTGAATTCACCTGAGTTCTCTAGATGCCTATTGTTGTCATGGTTAACTACGAATAATTCGGCAAGAGTATAATAGCTACCACTCCAGTCATCATACCAACGCCAAGATATTTGCAGCTTTTTTCCGTCTAAGTAGCTTCTCTCAAATGGAATCATTATGTATGCGTCACCTAACCCACCGTCGTTTGACATGAGTTGTACTACTGAACTGGATGATTTGCTAACGGTATACGCTGGGTTATAGGCACTCCATTGTTTGTATTCTTTTATTGCTCCAACGTCGTACAGAGTTGTAGGAGCAGCACTAGCAGGCAATATATTCATAAAAAATGGTGTTGACAGAAGCAAAAGCAATAGCAGACTTGTTATAAGTTGTTTATACATAATTCTATCTCCGTTGTATGGAGCTAAGGTTATAGCCCCTAAGAAGGGTTTGATTATTTAGCTTTATAAGACTTATCTAAATTGCCAGCCTGAGGGAAAGTCTCTATGTTGGTCGCTAACTCTGTAATACCTTTAAATTTAAAATGTTGCGCTCATTTCCATGGTCGCATTATCTGATCGCATAACGCTACCTAAATTAACTGACGGAAATCAGAGTTCCATTTAATCGTAGTAAAGGTTATCCTGTTTGAGATATTATCGTGTTTAGGCTCTCAAGCCATTAAAGCATAGCTTCGGTATTTTTTACGATTGAGTTATGTCTTCAGATGCCATTGGCTGTAAGGATTGTAAACGGGTTAGGGAGCATGTAGCTTCACTGTTACCCTTCAAAGTAATAGAATCAACCCAAGGTAAACCGCTGCGGATCGGCGGTGTTGCTATGGCTGCGGGTATGTCTCGCAACTTTAACGTTTACACGCCAGAAGAACTCGCGGTTTTTGCCGAAAAGCTGGTTAATGCTCCCGTCTACATTGAGCACGTCACTGCAGAGACGGCAGCAGGAAAAGTGACAAAATGCAACTATGATGCGGCTAGCCGAAGTTTGCTCTATGAGGCAGAGATTTACGACCAAGCAATAGCGGATAAAGTACGAAATGGCCTGATCCAGCACGTTAGCGTCGGTGCAGACTATAGCTTACTTGATGTCGTCGATGCGAAGGTGCCGCATGGTCTTTTCAATCCAGAGTTATCCCTTGTAGCAGTTCCAGGTATTCCTGAAACTAACATTAAAGTTTTAGAAAAAGTCGAAGACAAACAGTTAAAAGAAAAGCTCGCCCAAACCGAAGGTAAACTTTCTGAAGCCGAAAAAACAATTGAAGACCTGCGCAAACAAGTGCCCGGCGGCGGCTTACTCAAGAATCCGCCTAAAATGATGGCGGTCTCAGAACATGTCACCGTTCTTGAAGGTCTTCTTCCTCCGCTTGTTGTTGAGCGGTCAAGTATGGGCATGCAAAGACAAGCCCAAGCAGTCCGAGCCGCACTCTTTAGGGCAAAAGAGCGGCTAGCCGGAGGCTAATAGGTTATGCTCACTTTTGTGGGGCTAGTAAGCCAAGGACGAACTTGGCCCAACGCAAACAGGTTTTGGATAAAATTAAATGACTGATAAAACAGGAAAGCCTTGGATGGCTGCAGGAGAAACCGACGACCCCAACTCGCTCATTGAAAGCTATGAAGCAGAAGGCGCAATAACAAAGGGTTCACCGGTGGAATTGACAAATGATGGCAAAGTCAGTGCTACCGCAACCACATGGTATGGCTTTGGCATTGCTGTAAAATCAGCAGTTGACGGCGAACAAGTACCAATTCTAAGACGCGGCCGGGTCAAAGTAGTTGCTAATGGAGCATTAACCGCTGCAGGAGTCGCAGTTCGCAACGGCGGAAACGGCAAAGTAACGGAACTAAACGACCAAGCAATCGACGAAAGCGGAGAAGCAAGCTACACCATCTACATGAGTCGCAAACTTGGAAAAGCACTGCAGAAAGCAGACGCAGACGGCGACTTGATCTTCATCGAAGCAGGTGCTTAGCATGAAGCCACGACTCTTTGAAGCAGTAATGACCGACAAAACCGCTACTGACGGGTCAGCACGTCAACTCTACGAAAACCTCACGCCTAAGATGAATTCGCATCCCTTCATGAAACGCTATACCGAAGTAGGCATAAAAGAAGGCCTCTTTAGCGACTCCACCGGCGCACTAGGACAGATGCATAACACGCTAGTACAAGCAGCACAGCCAAACCTCATCGGCAGAAGCATCATAACCGTTCTACCAACCACAGAACAAATGGAGCGCTTCCCACTCGACGAAAACGCAGTCGCATACCGATATGCCGAAGGCACAGTAACACGTCTAAGCGGCAAAAAAAGCAGCACAGTTGACATCTACACAAACATACTAGCCGAAGCCAGCGAGGAATGGACTAAGGAATTCACTGAAGACGCCACCTGGAACGTCATGAATAACATGATAGAAAAAGTCGGCAGAGCACTCGCCAAAAACGAGACAGAACAAATTCTCGCGCTTTATGCGGCAGTTAGTAGCGCTGACTTAGCCGGCGGAGCAGAAGTACCCGGAGGCAACGCACCTTTGAACTGGGCTGGGTTGCTTTCAGTGCACAATGCTGTAGAAGGAGAGGACTGGAACCCAACCGTTCTACCATGCAACACCATGCAAAAACACCAACTGCTAAACGATGAAAAGTTTGTCAACTCGGTGTATTTGCCAAGTGATGA
>JAAYYI010000065.1 GCA_012515445.1 Candidatus Bathyarchaeota archaeon
AAGCAGCTATGTTTGAAGTGCGATTTCAGCACATGCATGCTCTGCTTGTTTCTCTGCATGAAAAGCGCAAAAGTTTAACCCTTCAAACCCCACACAACAAGACGAAAGAGCATGATACGAGTAACCGAGGACATAGTTGATTCCCGCTGCATCTGGGACGGACCCAACAACGAATACAGATACACACTCATCCGCGTATGGGACAAATCCAAACCCAGAATCGCCTTCATCGGACTCAACCCCAGCGTAGCCGACGAGCAGCAAGACGACAACACCGTACGCAAATGCATAAACATCGCCCGACGCGACGGCTACGGCTCCATGGTGATGCTGAATGCCTACGCATACCGCTCAACTGACCCCAAAGGCCTCACCGCTCAATTCGATGTAGTGGGCAGGTACAACGACCGCTACATAGCAGAAGAATGCAAAACAGCAGACAAAATCGTAGTTGCATGGGGCAACCACGCAACAGACGACAGACACACAACTTTACTCAGGGTACTTGAGGGACAACCATTGTATTGCTTTGCGAAGAATAATAATGGGAAACCGAAACATCCGTTGTATATATCACTAAAAGCGCCCTTGATAGAATATTTGCGGAAATAATATTTACAAAAATTGTTTCGCTTTTTAAATCTCCGATACTATTATGAAAGTGTACACGCCAATTGAAAGCAGTCGTGTGCAAATATGCCTGTCGAACCCAACTGGATTGAGCGTGCATTTGCCAGCGAAGATTTCCAAGAAATAATAGGAATGAACCGGAAAGTAATCAATCCAGAAAGAACCATTATGGTAGATACGAATTACCTCATACAAATAAGCACGGATGACCTTGAAGCAATTGTATTGGACCCAAGCTATGTATCCATGCTAAAGCCATTGCCAAGACAGATGGCGATGTTATTCAGAAATTTACTGGATAATAAAATAGACTTATGCTTATCTAAGCTCATAATGCAGGAGTTCATGCCCAGAGTTCCGAGAAAAAACGAGTTATTTGAGCTTTATAAGAGGCATATTATTACAATTGTACCTAAAAATAATAGTGAACCAAGCTTTTGGGACCTTGCATCTGCCGTTAATGCTTGTATGAATCTGGCAGGCCTTGGAACAGGTGATATAAAAGACACGTACTCATACCTTTTAGCTATTCTGGCTAAAGCAAGATTTTTTGTTACCGAAGATAAACACATTGAAATGGTTTATAATTATTTAAGCTCAATCAATCAACGAGAAAAAGAGGCTATAAAACAGGAAATCGAAAAAATAAGGAAGGCATATAATGCAATATCAGATCACCAAACCAATTTTCCTATTGATAAAATCTTCGATTTTATTTTCCAGCAAGTCACCTATTCTGAAGATCGCTTAACAGTACCGATTTCTTTATATGATTTAAAGAACCAATTGCCGGAGGTTCTTGATAGGTTTTCCACTGTTTTATGGATAATGAGGTCCATAAAAGAATTAGAGTATCTAAAAACAAGAATAAACAAGTTACCAGATGACTGGGATGCTTCAGTTTTAATTGCAGGACAAAAAAGATTGCACGAAATATTACAAGCAGTCAGTCTGCAGGATAATCAAATAGACGAAGGCAAATTCAAAATAAAAATAATAGAAAAAGAGAACGCATGGACTATCGAACAAGATGATAAGAACCTGTCTTACTCGTTGGCCAATCAGGTGAACATTCTACAGTGTGTTATAAACCAAGAATTTGAGGACCCAAATGAGTATTATAGCTTGGAAGAATATTTTAGCCGCGAAAAAGCGGATAAGAAATTCAAAGTATCTTGTGAAAAATGTGGTTTTACGCAAGAAATAACGGCGGAGTATTCGGGTATAACATATTCAGAAGAACGAGAAATGGGCGCTGAAAACTATCATCTATGGTCTGCAATTACGAATTGCCCTAAATGCTCTAGTGAGATGTCAATTGAAAGTACCGTTTATGAGTACCCAATTTTCATCGAAAATGTTGAAGAAACAAAATGTGAGGGCTGTAAGCTCATCGAAAAAAAGTAGAAGAAAACTAGTAAAAATCGATGATTTTATTTTTCTGTTGTATTAAAAGCATAAGAGAGGACAGGGATCATAGGTAGAGCATTGTTGAGGTTTGAAATAATGTCAACGACCGATGATCGTATAGAAGACGACCCGTTTTGGCAAATGCTTCAGAAACCAGCGAAACTTAAAAAGTATATCTCGCCGGAAAAACTGCACCAACTTATGGAAGAAACAGCTTGGCAGGAATAAACGGCGAAAATAATACGTTTAATCAATTCTGAAAAAAGGATAAGTTAAGACATAACCAAACACCGTTTTACTTTACTGGTTTTTTGGGTTTCTTCTCCACCTTTACAGTCGCTTTTCTAGGTGCGTCTTTGTAGACTGGCTCGCTTGAGATAGCTACTTCCTTCTTCTTTGCCAACAACATCCCTCCAGAACCTCATTGGAGTAATGTGCATTTAAGCTTTAACAAAGCTGATTTTTTGTTTGGTTTTAGGTGGAAATGTTTAAGCCACATGGACGGCTTTTAGCAGCGGATAAAGGGCGATTTATATGCATACAAAGCAAATCGGCAAGAACCTCATTCAAGTTGACCTATGCACAGGCGGCTACAGCCAGCTTATAAGCAGCTACATCCTAGCAGGCTCTAACCCCGTAATTGTAGAATCTGGCCCTACTAACTCAGTCCCAAACCTCCTTGACGCAATCAACGAGGTAGGCATAAAACCGGAAGCCATCAGATCCGTTGCAGTTACGCATATTCACCTTGACCACGCAGGCGGAGCAGGCGCACTGCTCAAGCATCTGCCAAACGCCAATGTCATCGTTCACCCAAAAGGCGCCCCGCACCTAATCGACCCAGAACGCCTCTGGCCCTCCTCGCAGTCAGTACTGGGCTACGTAAGCGAAGTCTTCGGCAAACCCGAACCCGTCCCCCAAAACCGCATAATCCCCATGACGGAAGGCTCAATCGACCTCGGCGACGGCGGCAAACTCTCAATCATCGAAACCGTCGGGCACGCATCGCATCACCTCAGCTACCACGAGGCCTTCAACGGCGGAGTCTTCACCGGCGACGCAGCAGGAACATACCTCGCCGAATGCAACGTAGTCGTCCCAACGATACCGCCCCCATTCTATCTGGAGCCAGCTTTGGCTTCGCTGGATAAACTAATCGCGCTCAACCCATCTGCGCTTTATTTCACCCACTTCGGCAAAGCAGACGACGCAGTAAACCGCCTCAAAGCCTATCAGGAGCAGCTAAAACTCTGGGCTAAAGTCGCGGAGGAAGGCGTAAAAGCAGGCCACAACTTAGAGCAAATCCGCAGCCGCATAATCAAAGAAGACCCCGCGATGACAGCTGTTGAGGAATACGTTAAAGGCCACCGGGTACTGCAGAAGACAGTGCTGGAAAACTGCATCAACGGCATAGTCGGCTACGCCGAGCGAAAACTCGGTAAACCGGCCTCTTAGGCGTCGCTTTTTGTTTTCCGGGGCAGCTTCGGCAGGTTCAAGCTGAATTTCTCGTTTCTCTCCTGATTACTAATCACTACTGAACCTACCGTCGCTATAATCGCTGTAGTTATGATCACGACTACGGCTATGCTGATGAATAGGTCAGAGTATTCTAGGCCCATCTGCGCCGGAAGAGTCGCCAGCACCGCGGCAGCCAGCCCACGGGTTAACACGACGGTCATGATTTTGCGATCGCTCTTCATGGGGCTATTGACGGTTGTAAGCCACACCGCGCCGTAACGCATTCCCAGAAGAATAAACGACAGCATGACACCTGAAAGCAAAAGGTTCAGGCTGGAAACTGAAACAATGATACCTAGGAAAACAAAGAAGTAAGTTCTAATCAGAAACGCAATCTCGTTCCCAAACCGCTTCAACCCATCCTCCACGCATAGCATGACTTTCTTGTTTTTCTCACTAAACGTCTGTCTTAGAGCAATAAGGAGGCTTTTCTCGTTACCAAGAATTAAACCGAAGATTAAAGCTGTGAGTGCGCCGCTTCCACCTAAACTCTCGGATGCAGCATAACCCAGCATTACTATGCCTAACGTGAGGATGTAGGAGAATGACATTGTGGCTACTTTCTGGAGCGCAAAAAGCCAAGCGAAACCCAACGCTAAACCCATAGCGATACCGAGGAGGAACTTGTCTGCGACGCCGATGCATATTCCACTGATATCAGCTTGCCCCGTGACGATCACGTCGATTATTGAGAGGCTGATGACGATGCAGAGGATATCGGTTACCGCCGACTCCAAAATCAGTGTTATCGCGCCTTTCTCGCTTATCTTCACCTTAGACACCAAAGAGATGACGACGACGGAGCTGCTTCCGCCGAAGATGCTGCCGAAAAGCAACCCGTACTCTACAGGTACATTGAACACCAGCATCGTGAAGCCGGCAACGCCTAGAACGCTGAAAATGAAGCCTATAATAGCCAGCAGAACACTTTTTGGGCTGTTAGTGAGTACCTGCCGTATGTTGAGGTTCATGCCTCCGTCGAACATGATGTAGGTTAAAGCGAAAGCAGCAACAAAAGGCGCGAAGCTCCCGATTAAAGAGGGATTAAATACACCCAGAATTGGACCGCAGATGATGCCTATGAATATGAGAATAAGCATATCGGGGATGCCTGTTTTTTTGAAAAGGTAATTGGCTGAAAAACCAATTATCACTATTAAACCGCAAACGAGCAGCGCAACCGAGACAGTATCAACCAAGGGATATCCAATCTGGTAAACAACCGATTGCCATTTAGGCTTTTCTATAAAAAAGACAACTGTCAAAAAAAATTGTGATCTCATAACATTTTATAAGCCCACCACCTTCTCCTTGTGGCGGTGAAAGATTTTGGGTGAAAGTGAAAGCAGAGCCCCACCAGAGCGGGTTCCATTAGAGAAAGTTAACGATTACATGTGGCGAATCCCCAAGTACAAACCGGGCATGCAGGTTCCAGGCATGATATTTGCCAACCAAGCCTTACTGGAAAAGATGCAGCAAGACCGTACACTCTGGCAATGCAGCAACGTCGCCAACCTGCCAGGCATCTACAAACACGCCGTCACATTACCCGACGGACATGAAGGCTACGGGTTCCCCATCGGCGGCGTCGCCGCCACCGCCGTCGACGGCGGCGGGGTGGTGTCGCCCGGCGGCGTCGGGTTCGACATCTGCTGCGGGG
>JAAYYI010000066.1 GCA_012515445.1 Candidatus Bathyarchaeota archaeon
GTGTACTATCCCAGTTTTGGGTTGTGGAAAAGGTTGGTTTTTTGTTTTGGGTTGTTTTTTAAGTTGTATACGATGGTTTTCTTGTCTTTTTGGTGGTTTTTTGAGGCTTCTTTTGGGATATTTTCATACATAGCAGAAGCTTTGTTAAACAAGACTAAAATGATCGAGAATTATGATTTGTTACAGTGGAAATGACTTAATTCTGAATATTCGGGTAGGTTATTGATAGTTATCACACCAGGGTGGTTAATTGTTTGTTGTGTTGTGGATGGGTGGATACATTGTTAGCTGATGTTTTTTGTATGGTGTTTTGGTGGTTTATAAAATGTCAACAGAAATTTTTGATCTACTGTTAAAGCGCCTTTTTTGTACCTGCTCGTCTCAGAGACACCTCCCCCTCCCTACCTAACGTAAAAAGATGCCCTCAATAGACCCCCTCAAAAAGTATTCTAACGCATCTATTCATTTGGTCTATTGAACAGCTTTCTATTACCCATCCCAAAAAAGGTCTTTTCAGACTCGCGCTTTAGTGTTCAATTAATAGAACACTTAGCGAACCCCCCCTTATCTTCTCTTAAAAGGTAGAGATATGCAGGCCTTTTCCCGGGAACACGTTTGTAACGTCATTAATGTCAGTTCTAACTAGCTTGATGTAGGGAATTTTTGCGATTTCGTCTCTTATCATGAAGAAGTCATCGAAGTTCTTCATGTAGCATGTAATGTAGAAGTCGGCTGTACCTATGGTTTTTATCAAGTGGAAAACGTTCTTCAGATTGCTTAGTTGATTGATTGCGTCATCCGCGTTGCCGGTTTCCTGCACTGAAAGGAAGAAAAATCCGTATGCGCGGTAACCTATCTTCTGTGGATTAATCTGGATGACTGACTTGATCACTCCGCTTTTCTTCAGCTTTTCATATCGGCGAATTATCCTGTCAACTGAGGTTCCTATTTCATTTGCGATCTTGTTAAAAGAGCATCGGCCATCTTCAGTTAATCTGTCGATGAGGTACCTGTCAATCTGGTCTATCTCTGTTTGGCCTTCAGTGTTTTCTCCGTTTTCTTGTTGAATTGCACTTCGGCAGCGTGCATCTCTGAACAGGTTGCTGGCTAGGTTTCGAACATCAAGCCATAGGTTTGATTGTGTATCGCTGGTGAGTCCTTTTCTTCTTATTTCCTCTTTGATTTGGTCTAGCTCCTGTACATTATGAAGCCTGAAAATCGCTGTTATGTTGTATAATTTAGTTGATGCATATATGGCGGCGAGGTTCGGTATGCTATTTAGAAACGTTTTAGTTGCAGGGATATTTTCTTCTTTGACTGCTAGTATCAGAGTGGCCATGTACTGGAAGCCGAAAGCCCTGAAATTGACTTCAGTGGTTGCACCAACAATTATTCCCTCTTTGACCATTTTTCTGTAGTGTCTTAGGATTTCTTCATATGGTGTGTTGCAGGTTTTTCCGATTTCTACTAGGCTCTTACGTCCGTCATCGAGGAGTTGTGCAAGAATCTTTTCATCCAAGTCATCAATTGTTATCATATTTAGCTGTATTAGTGCTCTTTTTTACTATTTATTTCTTCCAGTTCCACTTTTCGTGATCACCCTGAAACAAACCAATTTAATAACTGTATATGTACTCAACGCGAAGTTAAGAGGAAATAGTGCTTAATTTTGAATACAATATAGCAAATTTGTGAGTAGAAATACGAAACGCATTTAAGGGTCAATGGGCTTGCATGATAACCCCAAAAGGAGAAACTAGAATACATGAAATTTCAAAATACTAAACTGACCACACTCCTACTAGCAACATTACTTATCGTTTCAATCGGCGCATCAGTATTCGCAGCAACAGCCAACGCAGCAACAACAAAGCCAACATTTGCATACGTCACGGCAAAACCAGAAACCGTTGGCGTAGGCCAAGCAATCACCATCTACACATGGATCAACCAAATCTTCCCAGGCGCAGCAATGACAAACGACTACAGATTCCACAACTTCACAATCGTTATCACAAAACCAGATAACACAACAGAAACAATGGTGGCTGACACAATTCAAGACACAACCTCAAACCAAGCATTCAGCTACACACCAAACGCAACAGGCACATACAAAGTAGACTTCTACTTCCCAGAAACATACGTTAACGCAACATCACACGCAGCAGGCGCAACAGCTAACGACGTCTACAAAGCAAGCAGCGCCTCATGCACTTTCACAGTACAAGAAGACGCAGTCGCTCTACCACCAGACAGCTACCCACTTCCATCAGAATATTGGACTCGCCCAATCTACGGCGAAAACAACTTCTGGTTCACAATATCCTCTAACTGGCTAGGCTTCGGCTCACCAAACTACCTATGGAACAGCCCATCCGCTTACGGTGCAATGATGGGTGGTAACGGTCAACAATATCCAATGGACGCAGTTGGCTCATTAACCAACCACATCATGTGGACAAAGCCACTACAGAGCGGCGGTGTTGTCGGCGGAAACACAGGCACAATCTACGGCAACACTTACTTTGACGGCTCAGCATACTTCGTAAGATACGTTAACCCAATCATTGTTAGCGGCAAACTAGTTTACACTGAACCACTATCATACAGCCAAGGAACCGGCGGTGACGCAGTCTGCGTTGATCTACGCACAGGCGAAGAACTCTGGAGAAACCCAACAATGGGCACTCTATCATTCGCAATCATCGCTGACTTCGAAAACGGCAACCAGCACGGACAATACAACGCACTGCTAATTGCAGCAAGCGGAAGCACATGGAGATTCTACGATGCAGACACCGGCAGAGCACTCTTCAACGCAACAGGTGTCCCAACATCAGGCACAAAAGCAATGGGTCCAAACAACGAATTCCTATACTACACAGTCACAAACCAAAGCACAGGATGGAATTTAGCACAGTGGAACTCAAGCAAACTATGGACAGTCGGCGGAACAGGCCCATCAGCAAACGTTAACACAGTAGTACCAGCAAACACAGCCAACAGATATGACTGGAACACCCCAATAACATACAACGGCGCAAACTGGACTACCTCACAAAGCTTCAGAGTCCTCGCAGCATACTACGGCGACTACATGCTATGCATGAACGGCACATTCCCATCAACAGGCACCAACTTCTTCTTCGGAACAGTTGAAACATACGCACCATACACCTACTTCCTAGTAAACCTAAACGCATCAAAAGGCACAATCGGCAACGTCGAATGGGTCAACACAGTTACACCAGCAACACAGACAACAGTCGTCTACAGCGGCGTTGACACAATCAACCGCGTATTCGTAGAAGGCGACCGTGAACAACTATACTGGAGAGGCTTCAGCATCGACAACGGCGCAGCACTCTGGAACACAGCAGACTACCCACAAGCAGCAATGGACTACTACGGCAGCCAAGCATCAGGCAGCTTAACTAACTCATTCTACGGCGGCTACATGTACAGCGCAGCATACGCAGGCATAGTCTACTGCTATGACACAACCGACGGCAAACTAGTCTGGACTTACGGTAACGGCGGCGTAGGCAACAGCACAGACAGCGGCTTCGCAGTACCCGGCAACTACCCAACATTCGTCTCAGGCTTCGGTCAAGGCGTCGTATACACCTTAACATCAGAACACACAATCCAAACTCCAATCTACAAAGGCGCAGTTGCACGTGCACTCAACGCATCCACAGGCCAAGAAATCTGGACACTCAGCGGCTACACCAACGAATTCAGCCAAGGCACATTCGCAATCGCAGACGGCTTCAACACATGGTTCAACGGCTACGACAACCAAATCTACGTCGTCGGCAGAGGTCCAAGCCAAACAACAGTCTCAGCACCAAACACAGTCGAGGCAGGATGCTCAGCAGTCATCACAGGCACAGTCACAGATATCTCATCAGGCACCACACAAAACGAGCAAGCAGCACGTTTCCCAAGCGGCATCCCAGTTGCATCTGATGCATCGATGAAATCATGGATGGAATACGTCTACCAGCAGAAACCATGCCCAACTAACTTCACAGGCGTACAAGTTACACTAAGCGTAATCGACTCAAACAACAACTACAGAGTCATCGGCACAACCACAACAGACGCAGCAGGCAAATACGCTCTACAATGGACACCAGACATCGCAGGCACATTCAAAGTCATGGCAACATTCGCAGGCACACAAGGCTACTGGCCATCATCAGCAGTAACATACTTCGGCGTAGACCAAGCACACGCAACAGCAACACCACAGGCAACACAGACTCCATCAGCAGCAGACCTATACTTCATCCCAGCAATCGTCGGCGTAATCATCGCCATAGTTGTTGTCGGTGCAGTACTAGCACTGCTCGTAAGCAAAAAACCATAAAAAGGCGAAGATATGAAAAACATCTTCCCTCCCTTTTTTAGTCAAAGAAAAACAGCAATGAAGAAAAAAACAAGAGTATCAGATAGTAGAATGAAGGGGCTGAGAAGGCAACTGGAGAGCACGTACGGTGGTTGCAGTCATCGTAGTTGCAGTTTTGCATTTCTTTCTCCTTAATTTGGTTCCAGTTACCTCAGCATACCCTTAACATGAAACAATAGTTTCATTATTCTACTAACACTGCACACTCTACTCTTAAAAACTATACTTTTTTCAAGCCCTCGCCATAGCGCAGCAAACAGCCGTACTACCCCAATTTACTCCTCTAAAAACCCTGATTTAACCATTTTATGTCAAAAAACCCCATCAATTGAACAGTCAATGCCTTTTAAGGCACCTTAATCTATATATTTGGGTTATTGAGAATGCATTGTTAGATTCAAAGTGGTGAATATATGAGCAGACCAGTAGACGTCGGAGAATTACGCGTTGGCGGTTACATGATGATTGACGGAGAACCATGCCGCATCGTAGACATAGCCAAATCCAAACCAGGTAAACACGGAGCAGCCAAAGCACGTATAGTTGCAATAGGTGTTTTTGATAATCAGAAAAGACAATTCGTTAAATCAGTAGACGGCGGAGCAGAAATTCCAATCATTGACAAACGCGCCGGTCAAGTATTCTCAGTTAACCCAACAGGCGTCCAAATTATGGACCTTGAAACCTTCGAATACCTTGATGCGCCGTTCCCTGATGAAGAAGACCTTAAAGCCAAACTTGTTGCCGGTGCAGAAATCGAGTACTGGAAGGTTCTTGGCCGGGTCAAGATCGTACGCACAAAATAAGCTAATCAGCGAACGCTGCATTAACTTTTTTCCTATTTTCCTTAACGATAGCTTTTTTAGCAATTATCTAAGGTTACCTTTTCTAAAGTACTATTTTTTGCCTTAACGTTAGAGTAAAAGACGCGCTGAGAACAGCAAATATAGAAATACAGACGAAGCTTTGAACCATTGACTGTGTCGCATCCAATAAGAAACCAACCAACGGCGCAACAACCACTGTCGCAGTCCGGTTCCAAAAAGACATCATTCCAAAACCTATTCCGCTCTTCTCTAGAGGCATAGTTTCACCCATCAACGCTAATGCCTGCGCAGGTATCGCTGAAGCAAAAACGCCAACGAATATTATCACAGGTATCAACATTAAACCGTTCAAGTAAATTAAAGAGGGAACACTGCAAGCCATCCCGACCAAGCCTATTGCTAAAATTGTTTTTCTTTTCCTATACTTGTCGGCCGCCCATCCATAAACAGGTATCAGAAACA
>JAAYYI010000067.1 GCA_012515445.1 Candidatus Bathyarchaeota archaeon
GCAATACCCATGGAACCTGAGACCATCTCACAGGAAACGCCTCTCCAAGAGGCAGCGCTGGTTCGCATGCAAGACGTTCTATCGACTTGGGAAGCAACGACAAAACCATCGGAGACCGCTTCTTGTTCTGCAGGGGCCTTTATGGACCCTCTGTTGGGCATTTTGGCTATTTCTTCGTTAGTCATAGCTCTACCTAGCCATTTTGCGCCAGTTTTAGGATCCCAACCCATACCTAGTTCTGTGAGCTTTGCGGTTATTTGTTCATCATTCAGTGCCTGTAATTTGAATTCCTGTATTTTTAGAGTCACTGGGTCGACAAAGTTTTCTGGTGGTTGCCAGTTGCCCGATGTGATCGAATCACTAGAATCTGCCGCCGTCACTGATAATATTGGAGAAAGCATTGTAATGCTAAGCAATATAGCTGTTAAGTGGTAAGCGAATTTCCATTTCACTATTTCACCTCCCTCTTAGTCTACAACTTGCTTTACAGACTATATTTCTACGCTCTAGGACAACTGTACTAAAAAGTAGGACATCAAAGGCTTAAAGACCACATGTCTTAAAATGTAAAAGCGTTTGCCTCTATTGCAGAAAAAAGAAAAGATTCTTCTCGCAGTAAACTTGAGTTTTTCATGCGGATGGACCAAGAATTGCATTTAATAAGTAAGTGTTAGTTTCATTATTAAATACGCATTCCGCTCGAATCGTAGAATCAGTCACGATAGGCTTTTGGTCCAACTGTTCAATTGAAGGATAAAATTCGCAGCGTGTTACATTTGCGTCTATTCTGAAAGACACTGTTTTATTTACCTCTTTCTGCAAGCTATTCAGCGTGAACGGAATTTTGATAGAGCTACTGTTAATTTGAATGCCATCTTGGCTGTCTGCTATCAAGGATGCATTAGTAGATTCCAACACTAAATAGAAGCTTGTTTCTCTCATACTGAGGCTTTCACAGGAAACAACTAACTGATTAACTTGCTCAGCATAAATCTGTTTGTCACTGCCTATCTGGTAGGAGATGACAGCGGGACCTAAAGAAACATCATAGGTTTCATACGCCAACAAGCTAAAGATTATGGCTAAGACAAAATAAGCCGTAATATTTCTTTTTTTCCGGTATTTCCTTAGTGATGGGAATTTTAAGAAACATATAAGGACTATTACTGTAAGAGCAATGAAAAGAATAACATAAGGAACAAAATACAAGTTAGCAATCGACATTTTCTGTATACACCGTTAGGTTAGTTACAGATGGGGGTGATTTAAAGCGATGCTTTAGGACATACTGTCTAATTTTTAGTACACCTCATGAGAAATTCTTTTTCCTCTATGTCTGAGGATATTAAATGCCCTCATGAAAGAACACAAAGAGTAGAACCCGACAAACTTATTAAGTAAACTTATCTGCGGTCATCAGATTAGAAAAAGAGGAAGGGGTAATAATTAATCGAAACGAGCACAGTTTAGATTAATTTGTGTAGTGCATCCAGTACAGTATCCTCTTGTTTGCCACTGGTATGTATAGCTCATGATACAATAGGTCTGATCATATCCGTGGTCTGAGCAATCGTATAGGTGTGAAGCTTCATGTTGGAAGAGATTTGCTACAGGAATGTAATATGGCCAACCAGAGGCGGCTGCGTTCATAAGAAAATGATGCCCCATTCTATTTGCGAGACCCACTATGCTTCCGCCAGATTGCCCTGTCATTAACACTATCACATCACAGCCAACACCTGTCGGATCAACGCCATCAATCTCATCTAATAGGTCATAGTAATCCATGTCGTCGGGTGTTTCCCAATAGCTATAATACTGTGATTGTGCTTGGAAGTCAATTCCAAAAGGTATCTCCAAATAATCATCACCGCCCTCTAGAATGTTATTTGCCCAGGCACAGCATCCTTCCCATGTAGCAAACCAAGGTTCATTGCTTGCGTAATAATTATACGCCTCTTCATCGATTATCACAATTGTCTTTACAACATGAGTTGTCTCATCCAACAGCATTTGTCCGCCACTGTTATAGGTTATGCCTTCAGTTGACATCTGGTTTGGTGTAAAGTAGTCGGGTAGACAGGCAAGTTTATTCAAATCTTCTTTAGTCATTTTTTCCACTATCTCAGGAGGCAATTGCCAAGCATCAGCTGTTTCGACGCACACTTCGTATTCAATATTGTTCTCAATAGTGTCTTTATTCGCAGATTGAGATATTATAGAGCGCAACTCATCAAAAGTCATTGCACCCGCTGGAACGCCTATGGTCTCGTCTGATGATGTCAACGCTTGAACGGGCAATATTGCCATGACAACGAAAAGAACACTTGCCACTGCAATAATTTTTAAAATTTTTGCGTTTTTCATTGATTCACCTTGGCAATATCTCATTATATATTGAATTTATTTCTACACTTTAGGACAACTGTACTACAGAATAGGACACAAAATGGAAATCGTTGGATTACAGGCTACCTTTACGCCAAACCTTTATTGTCTCATAGAGAAAAACTAAGACAGAAAGAGCGGTCACTGATACATAAAAGAAATATTCACCATTGAAAACAAGCGGTCTCAAAACAGTAAGCTCTATCAACAAAATAGTAATCGCAAAAGACAAATAAAATAGATATCTTGGAATCAAGAAACGGCTAATTTTAACGCAATTTTCCAATATCAGCTTGTCGACGGTGTAATTACCCGCTTCCTTCTTTAGTAGTCCTGCGTGCTCCAATTTGGAGATGTGATATTGGGCTACAGAGGGGCTGCTCAGTTTTAATGCTCTTTGAATTTCTCGAATACCAAGAGATTTACGACTCCGTAACAAAAGGCGATAGATATCAAGAGCGGTTCCCTTTAGAACATCGCTTGATTCATCTTCTGGTAAATCTCTTACCCCCGAAGACATAATAAATCGTTAACCTCCATTTAAAAATAGCTCAGTATATCCAGAACGTTTCGTCTGAAATACAGATAGCCAAGTGTACAAAATTTAGTACAGCTTTAAGAAATATAACATTAAAATAATCGATACGCTTTGAGATTTCATTGAAGCATAGGCTTGGTGAAATCTCGAAACCTTGATGAAACTTGAGACGAAGATGGTATTAACAGTTATAGTTGGTGTTTTATCGGCTTTTTTACTGCTAGGTTTAAGTTATATTATCTTCCCCGAAACGCCTGTACAACAACCACCTGGACCACAGCCAACCTCTAGTCCAGAACCCTTGTTAAGTCAAATACTTTGGGCAATTCAGTGGATAGGCTTGGCAGCAATTATTTCTATCAGTGTTGTTGGAGCATATCTGATAGTTAACCGTTTAAGAAAAGGGGGAACTGCGGGTGTACATTCCACTTCGTGCTAGGAGCAAATCCCTCCCCGCCCGCCACCATTTTCCCATAAACATTTTCAGCCTCCTAAGTTAGGTCGAGATCTAAAATTCCACTCTGTGCTACGCTTTCATTTGGCGTTAGCTTGTTGTATCCTTTTGCAGCCACAGAGCTTCTTATTCCTTGCATGGTTACGATGTTTGGAGAAAAAAAATAATGACGGTTGTAAAAATTATAGAGTTAATAGGCTCTTCGCCCAACAGTTGGGAAGACGCCGTTAAGAATGCTCTGGCGCAGGCTGTGAAGACGGTTAAGAACATTAAATCTATTTACGTTAAAAGCTGCAAGGCAACCGTTGAAAACAACAAAATCGCGGAGTACCGGGCAGTGGTAAAAATAGCCTTTGTTGTGGAAGGCAGCTAAGGACCTTTTCAAAACCATTTTTTCTACTGCTAAAAATTTTTGACTAAAATAGCAGGGGCTATTGCCGTTTTTCCTTTGTTTTTGTCGTATTTTACCGCCAGCCAAACCAGAGCCCCCGCCTCCTAAGTTGGGGGTTGAGGGTTCAAATCCCTCTCTACCCACAATAAAATCTCTTTTAGAACCGCTAGCAACGCATTCAAATTTCTAATTTGAACGCTTCAGCTAGCTTTTTAAGACCTGCTGGGTCAGCGCTGAGAATGTTCTTTGCTTCTATGGTCCTCTTGAAATCTTCTTTTATCTCCACAAAGTCGCGGCAGTTCGAGCACTTCACGAATTTCGCTGACTGCTTATAGTCAGTCATTATGCACTGTTCATGAACTTTGCAGTTGCCTTCTTCGTCTAGATCGAAGTTTTCGCATACTCGGAAAGTGTCAGGAGATAAATCGTCAATGAGAACTATCTGCCCTGTCTTTTGGTCTCTGCCCCACTCCATTTTTCCGTCAACTAAATGGAAGCCTCGCTTCATGAATTCATCATACATTAATTTTGCAATCTGTACTGTTCTACTCTTAGTAGCTTCTAGCTCTGTCTGGCTCATCATGCCCAACTGAACCAAGGCATCGTCCACCATCAAAATATCCGGCTCACCTGCCTTACCCTTAGCGTAGAACTCTACAACAGCTATCCGTTTACCGGGAACTTGAACAGGATACCTTCTCCACCAGCTTCCCATAACCTCGTTCCGAAAAACTGTCTCAAGGCCATATACTTCATCAGAGCCTTTGTATTGCCCTGCCTGATTAGCGACACCCAGTAAGTTGGAGGGTCTAACTATCATAACGTTTGGAGCTGAGCCTATCCCCACAAAATCGGTGGGAATACCCTTCTCCTCGAACAGTTTGAAGAAATATTCCGTGAACTTGCAGGAGATTTTTCCCTTTCCAGGAATTTGCCCAACAACTTTATCGTAGCCAGCGTTGAACACTGGTTTACCGTCAGATAAATAGCCTGTTGCATCGTCTTTAAAGTGGAACTCTAAATTTCCGTCTGCTCTCTTAAAAACGTCTTTTGTCTTTCCTTGATAAACTAAACTCATTGTAACTCCCCGTCTCGATGCTCTCATTAAGCACTGTTAGGAAATTTAAGCTTGTCGTACTCAAGATAATGTTGAAAAAGCATCCAAAATCCGCCGCCAAGCGAAAGTAAACCTTGGTTGCGATGGAGATTAAGGAAAAACTATTCTTCCCAGCGGTACTTTTTCTTTTTCAGCTTTAGCTTTTCTAACCCACAACTGTAACATATCCCGTTATGACAGCAAATTACTCCACCACAATCTGGACAGCGCCACTTCGTCTTTTGATTCTCCAGAAACTTTTCTATTCCGTGCTCTTTTATGAAAGTCAGGTTTTCAACCATGCTAACGTGATACAAGGCTACGTAGCCTTTTTGTAGGTCAAGTAATTTATTGCATGGGAAAGAACTGCATTCGTAGCAGAAAGCTACGTCATGATTGCGAAGTGTGTCGCATTTTTTCTTGATAAAAGAGCACTGTTTGTCTCTGGGGCGGCAGCCTTTACAGTAAGGTAGCTTCAAACCTTTTTGCCGCACATCATTTACCCTGGCAAGGTAGTTGCTGCATAGTCCACAGTTCATTCCACAGGGCGCAATTAGCTCTTTATCCATGTTGAAGCAGCCGAAAACAGGTTGTGAGCATTCGGTATATATGAATTACTAGAATTACCAGTGGAGCCGAGGGGGGTCAAATCCCTCGGTGCTTGTCACAAAAAGAAAGAAAAAGAGTTTATTCAAACTCTATTGTAGCTGGCGGTTTATCCGTTATGTCGTATAGGCATCTGACGACCGATGGGATTTCAGTAGTGATACGCTTAGAAATCTTCGCCAGCAACTCAAACGGTACATTAACCGCTGAAGCTGTCACTGCATCTTTGGAGTGAACGATCCTGACCGTTATGATGTTTCCATACATTCGGTTGCCGTCTTTGATGCCTGTAGCTTTGTCATTGTGCAGAACTGCGAAACTCTGGAATGAACCCAAAGCAGAGGCCTCCTCCTCAACGATCACCGTAGCTTTCCTCACGATGGCGGCTTTCTCGGCAGTAACAACCCCCAGAATTCTCAGCGATAGTGCAGGCCCTGGAAAAGGCATACGTTCCGAAATCTCGGCAGGCAATCCGAGTTCTCTTGCGACCATACGAACTTCGGGCTTAAACAGCTCTCTTAATGGCTCCAGAATCTTGTAACCGTAAACCTGCGAGTCTATACCAATCTGTTCCAGGACGTTATGCTGAGATTTTATTCCTTTAACCGTTTCTATAATGTCTGCCTTGATTGTACCTTGGCAGATGAACTTGATTTTTTCTTCTTTAGCTACTTTCCCTAGTGTGCTGTAGAATTTATCACGAAATGCTTTACGTTTTTCTTCTGCATCTGTTTTCCCCTCAAATGTCTTGAAGAATTCCTCTTTTGCATCAATGTAGCGAGTGTTAATCTTTAATTCCTTAAGGATTCTTACGACGAATTCAGGTTCCCCTTCGCGCCTTAAACCATCATCGATGAAAACTGCTACGAGTTTATCTCCAACTGCTTTATGCACCAGATAGGTTGCGACGGTGCTATCGACGCCGCCTGAGCAGGCAGAAATTACTCTACTATCTCCAACAGAATCAGCGATTTCTTTTAACGAGTTCTGAATGAATTCTTTGGCGTTAAACATGCTTATGTTTCTCCAGCTTGAATAGTATGTTATCGTTTAACCTTTTGAGTTTTGCCATACCACCAAAAAAGGGAACCAGTTACAACCGCATGCTAACATTCAAAGCCCCAGTCAGCAAAGTGGCTATAATTCTTGTGCAGAGCAAACACATTAGCAATTAATTCCCGAAGAATTAGGCAGACCACCAACCGTTTCGGCTGTGTCCTTAACTGCTGCTGTTTTACCTGCTTCCATCAGCGTCCTATTCCTGAACATAAGAATGCTTGTAAAGGCGGTCAGCAGCCCTGAAACAATCAGCAACCACTCGACTGCCACGTAATCGGCAACTGGCCCAAAAAAGATCATGCCAAACGGCATCATGAAACTTGAAATCATACTGAGAACACCGAACACTCTGCCGAGATAATTTGGATCTATCTTTTCCTGCAGAAGAACGGTGGCGGGTACATTAAAAATGGGTATAGCCACACCAATTATCGCCATGAAGACTAGGTAGAGCCAGAAGAACGGTGTGATGCCAAGCGCGAACGTGAAAGCGCCCATGACTAAGGCTGCCACTGCAATCGAGTAAGCCTTATTTCTAAACCCTCCCCAAGCTGCTATTAGTATTCCGCCAGAAATCATTCCCGTAGAAAAAGCGACTTCGACCGCTGTCAGGAACCATACGTCACTGCCGAAGCTTCTTGTTACCTGAAGCGGAGATAAAAACGCTGCCGGAGCCACTAAAAAGAAGAAAACAGCTGCAAATACAAAAACAACTTTCAGGTAGCCTTGGCTTTTTATGTATTCGATGCCACTTCTTAGATCCTCAAAGTAACCGATTTTTTGCTTTTCCAAAGCTTTAGCGTGCGGCGCAATACGGACTGCTAGCATAAGTATCGATATCGCTATTAAGGCAGTTATTACGTCGATGAAGAACACTACTTCTATGGCTATTGCAAGTAACGCTCCGCTGACCATTGGCGCAATCAGCATCAACAATGATTGAAGGCTCCCATTCGCCGCATTTACCTTAGTTAATTTGTCCTGAGATACCAGCTGGGGAATAACAGCGCCTACGGCCGGTGTTTGAACTCCCGCCCCGATTGAACGTATACATAAAACAACAAAAAGCAACCAAAGCGGGGCGCACCCTAAAAAGAACAGGACAGCTACGATAAGCGTTGCCGCCGCGATGGAAGCGTCGGAGAGTATAATTAGCGTTTTTCGGCTATAGCGATCTGCCCATACCCCCGCAAAGGGGGCAACGATAAAGGTTGGTAGAAACCCGCAGACGATGGCTATAGTCATCATTAATCCGGATTGAGTGGTTAGGGTAATGTACCATGTGATGGCATACTGGACAAGCGATGACCCGAACAGCGATATATTCTGGCTGGCTAAGAACAATAGAACTGTAGAGCCATACTTTGAGAGACTGCTTGCCAACCTTTTAACCTTACCAACTGATTGAGCCCCAAAAATTTAAACACATCTGCACTAAAATATAGCTAATGAAATTTTTAAAAAATTAATCATAGGAAACGTACAACTTATTCTTCAACAATGACGTTTACTGCTTCTTCTGCTCCATCGCCTTCTCCGCTAAAGCCACCGCGTCCTCTCTTGTTCGACCAAAGAGAGCCCCTAATGCATCGGCGTCTTCCTGTGTAACCGCTGCGCCGCCAATCAAAACTGTAACTTTGCCCTTCAAACCTTCAGCATCTAGAGCTGAAACAAGACTCCGCAGGTTTTTCTTGGCTCCATCAACACTAACCGTTACAACTGCGATGTCAGCGTTTGCCTCTTTAATTTTTGATAGGAAAACCGAAGCAGAAGTCCCCACACCAGCATCTATAACTTGAAACTGTGCGGCTTTAAGCGATTTTCTAACCATCTCTTTAGCGGTATCGATGATATCGGGGGCAAGAGTGCCAATAACTATTCTTCCCACGGGGTTTTCGGGTTCAGGTGGCTCCTTTTCGCTTAGACCTTTAAACCAAGATTTGAAGAGACCCGGCATACAATCAACTCGAGATTATCCTATCATTACTATCTAGTATCCATTTAATACAATTTTGCTGTTTTATAGTAAAACGCCGTTTCTCATGATGTCTTTAACAGCGCCATCATTGCAGAAACCAGTAATCGTCGGCTTACTAACCAGCATATCCACGTGGCACCGGATGTTCCCGGGCGCAAGATGGCAGGTGCCCCTGATTTTCTCGTCCTCCAGCATATTACCTGTTACGCGGGCCTTATCGTTTAAGCCGATACCCACTTCTTCGAGCACAGTCGGTAAACCATACTTCACCTCAGCGCCACGTATGTCTTCGATAACTCCTATTAGTGCAGGGTCAGCGCATTGCAAATCAGTTAAAACGCCGTCTCTGAAGGTCGCGTTTAAAGGTTCAGTGGGGTCAATTTTTCCTTGGTAGCCGCCAGCCGCAACGTCACAGACCAGCACCCCATCCGCTGGATGCTTCACGGGGTAACTCTGCGTCTCGGCTTCTCCGGTTTGCTTGTTTACCGCTTGAATGATTTTATCTCTTTGTGACCATACTTCGCCCACCGGCAAGTTACCGAACCTTCCGGCACCTCCGTAAACGTTAGGCGGCACAATAACGCAGTCAGTATCGAACACCACATCCTCCGGTATCTGTACGGTTAAGTCAGTTCCGCCGGGCGCTGTGATACGCAATTTAGTGACGCCCCGCAACTCTCTAAGCAGCTTCTCAGACTTCTCAACCATCTCACGGTAGTCACACTGCAAAGCACCGTTTAACGCCATATCCAAGGTTATGCCCGGGGAATGCGCCCAGCTTATAGGGACTTCCTCAATTACTTTATGCAGAAGCTCTATTCTTGCGCCTACCTCTTTTAGGCTCCAGTCTGGGTGTGCAGAGTAGTCGAAGAGTCCCATTCCGGCTTTAGGGGTTTTCTGCCGCAGCAAAGCTATGAGCTCCGCCGGGAAATGCTCGTATGGTTCCTTGCTGTCCAAAAGGTAGATGGAAACATCCAAACCCAGTTTTTCGGCGGCTTCTTGGGCTGAACGTGTCAGGACGGGGGAATTCCGGTTGACTATGAGGTAGCTGTCTTGCGGTTTTACTTTTTGGCTGTAGCGCATGAACTCTTCTAGTTTAACTGTGATTCTGTCGAGGTCTTGGCGGCTTAGATTCTGCATACCAATACTCATCTCTTTGAAGGATAAATGCTTAGGCTTCTCGAATATGCGGTCGCCCAAGATACCTTTAGTCTGCGAAACTTTATGCGAAAAACTCCAAAAACAACCTAACGGTGAAACGTTTGAAAAATAAAATGCTCTCCGCCTGTTTCCTTTTAACATTAATCACTACTGCCGTGATTGTAGGTATATCCGTAAATATCGAACCCGTCCAGAGCACCACAGCAAGCTACACATTTTCAGGGTACATTTATGACTCCACCGGAAACGTTGCTCCGAATGCCCACGTTTACCTCATTAGCCAAGTTAACGGCCGTTCGGCAGCACAGGATTACTCAGATATTACTGGTTACTATAGCCTAAGTGTCCCATCTGGAACCTACAATCTGGTTTCAAGACTGATCGGCTCCTCCCAGAGTACTCTAAAAATAACCTTATGATAAACGGGGACACGTCAATGGACATGAGCCTGGTCGTAGGCTACAAAATCACAGGCCGAGTCTTCGACTCCTCAGGTAACACCTTGCCTGGAGCATCTACCATTGTTTCTAACTCTACTTGGACAGTTCCCAGCGTCACATCGGATGGTTCAGGGTACTACACCATATATGCGCCTGCAGGCACCTACCTTTTTGGTCTTTGGCCACCGATGAATTCAAACCTAATAAACTTCAAGAACAACAACTTCACCGTTACCTCAGACATGACCTATGACATCGTTATGTCCTCAGGATACAAAGTTTCAGGTTTCATCCAGTATCCCTCTGGAGAAAAAGTATACGGCGTCACAACCTACTTGGTAAACGGAACTGGCTACAGCTTTTCGTCCGGTCATTACACTGACTCGCTCTGGCTTTCAGGTGGTTACTATATTGTTGCACCAGCTGGAAACTACACTATAAAAGCCCAATTGAACTCTGTTCTGATATACTCAGAATCCAACGTTACCCTCAGCGAGGATATCACAAAAGACCTTACCCTGCCCACAGTTTCAATTTCACCTCCTACCGCGGTAATAGATGTTGGTCAAAGCTACCCCTATGTAGCCACTACCACTGGCGGATCAGGTACCTATTCCAACTTCAAATGGTACGTGAATGGAACCGCTAAAGCCACGACGGATAACCCGACGTTTAACTTTTCCCCTGACTCGATAGGCACATACTTAGTCACAGCCAAAGTACGTATACTTCAGGAGCTGTCTCAACCCAATCAATTACTGCCACAGCCAAAGTTAACCCCGCGCTATTACCATGCGAAGTATCTGCATCTCTAAAGGTACTTGACCAGGGACAAACATCAGTGTTAACAGCAACAGAAGCCTCCGAGGGCACAGGGCCATACAGCTACCAGTGGTACATCAAATCCCCCAGCGCAGTAGATTACTCTGTAATTAAAGATACAACATCGCTAAGCTACACCTTCACCACCGCCGCCTCTACCGAATTAGGTAAATGGAGCTTTACTGTAAATGTAACTGACAGCGCAACCGTTCCAGTTACCGTAGCCTCAAACGTTATTCTAGTAATGGTAAATGCTGCACCATCGGTATCCGTTTCTGCCAGCTCAGCGACCTTCACTGTGGGGCAATCATGCACTTTCACCGCCAACGCCGCCAGTGGCTCAGGTAGTTACACACGCTATCAATGGTACGTCAACGGCGCCGCTCAGGCAGGGCAGAATAGTGCAACATTCATTTTTTCGCCCTCAACCACTGGTTCCTACACGATCACTGCTACAGTCACAGACACCTTAGATGCGACTTCTACCCAATCCAGTGCTGTTGCAGTACAGGTTTCGCCTACTCCAACTCCAACTCCGACTGCCACTCCCGCACCTACAACTACCCCAACTTCGACTCCAACCCTGACTCCTATACCCGCTTCAACGCCAACCCCCACCGCTTCTACATCCTCGCCCACGCCTACAGCAACCCCAAACATCGAAAATGCACCAGAAACCGGAACATACATAATTATCTGCATGGTCCTGGCAGTAGTCGTAGCGGCGCTTATCACAGTGATTTTGATATCAAAGAAAAAGCAGAAAGCCACTAAACCCTAAGACAGATGTATCTTAAGCGTTTATCTAATGGCTTTTTTCAAAGCTACGAAACACAGTCCGAAGAATGCAGCGCCGAAAAGCATTAGAACAGCAAGCGACAGCCAAGGGAAGGGTTGTCCAAGCGCGGAAGCCCTAAGGCAGAGGCAGGCATGAGTCAGCGGCGAAGCATACAACACGGCAATTAATGCGTCGGGAACCTGACTGAGCGAGAAGAAGGTGCCGCTTAGAAAAGACATCGGCAAAATCACCAGACTCATAAACAGCGTCATGTCCTGGTGGGTCTTAGCCAGCAGGGCAACTATGACGCCTAAGAAGGAGAAAGCGAAACAGGTCAAAACTAAGCTTAATGGGAAAAGTAGGTTCATAGTGGGCAGCGGCGAAAATGCCAATGCAACCGCTAGTATAGCGGCTGAACTCATCAGTCCCCGCACAACGCCGATCAAGGCTTTACCTACGATTATGGAGAATGGGCTCACGGGCGCCATCAGGGTTTCGTCGAAGCACTTGTAGAATAATCGGTCCACATGTAGCTTAAGCCCTGAAGTGTTAAACGCTGTTGTCATGGCGGTTAAGGCGATGATTCCGGGGATTACGAAGTCAAGGTAGCTGTAACCCTCAACTAGGGTGCCTCTGCCTAATCCGTAGCCGAACGCCAACAGGTAAAGCACCGGTGCAATGAGCGTCAAAGCCATTGTTTTAGTTAGGTTGCGGCGCAGAAAACGCAGATCAACCCATACGACTGTGCCTATATCCTGCAGGGTTTCAAGCATCACCGTCTGCCTCCACCTTTTTGCCTGTTAACTTTACAAAGACATCTTCCAAGCTTGAGTCGCGCACAACCGCCTTAACGTCAGAGGGCAAACATTGCATGTACGCTAATGCTTCTTGCCTGTCGACGAAATGCTCATAGCGAGTGTATTCTCCTCCGACCAGCATCTCAACAGTCGCCAAACCAACCTGCCCTCGAAGCTCGGAGGGTGAACCCAGCGCAATCAAATGTCCCTGATTAACGATGCCGACACGCGAACAGAGCGCTTCAGCCTCCTCAATGTAGTGAGTAGTTAGAAATATGGTTGTGCCGCTTCGGCTTAACTTGCGGATCAAATCCCACATGCGCCGCCTTATCTGGACATCTAAACCTACCGTAGGTTCATCTAGGAAAATAATTTTGGGCTGATGCAGCAATGCGCGGGCAATCATCGCTGCTTTTTTCATTCCGCCCGATAAATCTTCAACCAACCGTTCACTCTGCTTAGTTAAGCTTACAAACTCCAGAAGTTCATCTATGCGCTGTCTGCGTATGTTTTTTGGGATGTGATGTAAGCGGGCATGCAGCTCCATGTTTTCCCTCAGGTTCAGGTCTAAGTCAAATGTGAAATGCTGCTGGACAACGCCTATTACCCGTTTAACTTTCTCTGGTTCACTCGCTACATTGAATCCACAGACTGAAACTGACCCCGAGGTGGGCTTTGCAAGTCCGGTTAGGGCGCGGATGGTTGTTGTTTTGCCTGCTCCGTTGGGGCCGAGAAAGCCGAAGATTTCCCCGTTTTCTATGCTGAGGTTTAGGTTTTCTACTGCGCAGACATCTTTGTACCGCTTTGTAAGGTTATGTATCTCGATAGCTTTCTCCACTGCCCAATACCCCCGCTGATGCAAGTACTTACTAACCATGTTTAGCCTAAATAAAAATAATGGGCTAAAAAAACGTACTTAAAGAACCCGCGCCTGTGCAATTAGAGTAGAATGCTCAAGATTATTCCCAAGCCGAACGCTATGCCAAAAAAGACCAAAAATTAGCGGGAAGAGAACCCTTACATCATCTGATTTTTCTCAGGTTCTCAAAGCTCCCATAACCGCCAGCTCTGCCATCAAACACGAACTCGCCGAACGCCTGAACCAAAAACGACAACTGCCCATGCTCATCCATGAAAGGCAAAGGAACCATCGGACCCGTTTTGCCTTCCAACTCATGCCGTACGCCCAAGCTATCAACTATTTCGATTTTGCAGCCAACAGGCAGGTTGCTAGTACCAAATGTTTGATCCAATACTCGGATGGATTTTATGGGGATATTTTCGCCGTTCTTATAAATGAAGCCGCCTGAGGAAACCCTCCCGTCGTCTGCTACTATAGCCGCGGGGTTAACGCATAGGTTCTCGTTGAACCATACGACGAAGTAAAGCCAGTTACCTATCCCTGTCCAATCGCGGACGCCATGCGTGTGGTCACGTTGCCCGATTACTTCTTGAATGGTGTACGTGTCATTGTTGATTTTATTTGGCCGCTGACTTTGCCGATTTGTTCCCAGTGTTGATCGCCTGATTTTTTGCCGAGTTCAAGGACAGAGTTAAATCGAAGTTTACTTGTGCGATGGCTCTGACGAGTTCGCGGTGCTGCGATAGTTTCGGTAGGTCCTCGGGGTTGTCTGCTATTGGCATAGAGGCGTTGAGGGTGTAGTGCCATTCGCCCGTGGGTAGCCTCTGGTAAGTCATGGCGGATACGGCTGTGCGCTGTTTTCTTGCTTCATCGGCGACTTTTTCGGTTGCGTTATAGATGGCTGCTTTACCGTCTGGTAAACGTGAACCCTACTATCCACGCTGGGCAGCAAGCCTCATACAGGCTTCGCCGCTTCTAAGAGAGCAGATTCTCAGTTACCCCTCAAACCTGCTTATGCTACAGCTTCAAGGCAGAAACGACTCGGAAATCCGCTCTAATCCAGAGAGTAGTGCCAAGTAGCCTTCAGTGGCGTCCTTTTTGCCGATGAATCTGGCCTCTAATTCTTGGGCTAGCTCAAGCAGGCCAGCAATATCATGGCTTTTAGCGAGGGGTTCAAATCGCTAATTGAATTGGCTAGCGAAGGGCTGAAACTGTTTTCTGCTCCATTTATCGTATGCAGATGCGGTTTTGGTTATGGACCCGTTTCTGTCATAGAGCATAACGCGGATTTCGGCTAGCACCCTTTTTGACATGTGGAAGGGTTGCTTCTTCATCGTTTCTTTGCCGTATGGGCCGTCGCCGTCTTCGAAGTAGTTTAGGATATCATCGTTGCGTAGCATCGGAGGGATTTCGTATTCAACTTTCCTTTTGAGTACTTCGAGGTTGAAGTAAACGTGGCTGCGATGAAGTAGCAGCAGTTGGTCTAGTTTGTCGCTTGGTTTAGAGTAGCCCATTATGGCGTTGAGTTCGACATTGACAATCTGTGTCAGTTGATCGCCGAGTAACTCGAAGAATAAGGGTGAAACAGAATCGTTCCAGTAGTCATCCGAGTAGCCTCTTGTCCAAACTGTACCTTCTGCTGAGGCGTAATCTTCCAAGCTTTTGCCCCTCTCTAGTATGCTACTTACCCTCGGAATGTTTGATATTTAAGCTTAAGGCTCAACCAAAATAGATGTTGCCGCTGAATAAATTTCGGAGTTTGACCAAAACACACATAGGCAGAAACCCCAAATATGTGCAGTAGGAAGAGAGCACACTTGTCAGACTTAGCCAACAGCTGCGAATACCACACCCCCGAAGCAACCTGTCTAGCAATAGCGGAGAATCCGAAGGCAAAAGCTAACCGCGAAGCCAGATGCTTAAACGACGAAAAAAGTTGCTGCTGCTATGTATGCGACTCCAGACGTGAATGCATAATAAGCTGCAAATACCTTGGCAGCGTAGAAAGCTCTCCTAAAACTCAGGATGTACCCGAACCACAGCCGGTAAAACCGTCTCCTGAACCTAAATCTGCAGTTCCGACAAGCAGTACAAAGAATTTTCCAGCTGTTTACTGCACCTCATGCAACGTCGAAATGTCGCCTAAAAACGCTAAACTCAAACTTGAGGACAGCGAAACCGAGCGCCCTAAACAATTCGGCGATTACACACCCCAACCTGAAGAAGTCATGCCGGTCATAATCTATTTGTGTCCGCTGTGTGGCAGAATAGAGTTCCGATCAGCTAAATAGAGGAATAACACGTTGGTTCATAGAAGAGTTCGTGGCGGAAAATTTAAAGTGAAAAAGTCCCCTTCACCTTCGCCCGTTGAGGTTGGAGACGAATTAGAAGTAAACATCATCGAGAGGGCTCCTAGCGGTGATGGGGTATCTAACATTCAGGGGTACACTATTATTGTTCCGAGAGCTAAGCCGGGTGAGCGGGTGAACGTCAGGATAACTGCGGTTGATAGGAAAACGGTTACTGCTGAACTAATCAAATAATCCTGCCTTTGGTCGGGCGATATAGCTTACACAGGGCAAAAAAAGGTTGAAAGTTAACAGGCTTTAGAAAATCCTTTTAACGATACTTTTACAGTTAAGTGGATGGGACCCCATATGAAGAAGCCCTCAAACCGCACATTAATCGTAATCGCAATTATCGCCGGAGTAGCAGCTTTCTGCACGCTTGTTCTGCCATACATGCTGTGTCCACAGTGGTATATACCGAAAGCTAACGCCTCCACAGGATATACTGCACCTGTTACCGCAGAGGGCTGGGCTCTAATGATTGCCGGATTTGTGTTTGTTGGGATAGCGACTGTTTGCCTCAAACTGCGCAAGCTCGATTAAAAATCCCTGATTAATTCTGTTTTTTCTTCAGATAGATGCCATAAGCGCCTGCACATACAATAAACGTAGGGGAACATGCAGGAATTCTAGTACTGGCACGATTAAGGTGCCGCCGCTGAATGGGGTTTTGGCTTCGAACCCTTTAGAGTCTGTTCCATAGCATAGAAACATCACTTTACTGTCCTGTGTGGCTTCGGGGGCGAAAGTGGAAGTATATCAAAATTTTTTGCAGAGTAATTTGTAATTTAGTAATAACTGTAGTGAAGATGAAGTATTTTTACTGACTTGAACGTTGCAGTTGGGGGAGAGGTGGGCTGCGGCTCCAGCTAAGGAGAAAGGAGAAGGCATATTGTCGCTATTTGGCACCTATTTGGAAGGGATATTTTTTGGAGCCGTACCTGCAGCCTCACTTGCAAACACAACTAAGAAGGTTTAGAGTGATAATTTTTTGTGCGTAAAAATCTGAGACAACAGCTAGGTACAAAATGCGCCGAGCTCTGACTGTTTAACTCTGCTTTTCCGCTGAGCCCTCTTCTGTTCCTCCGACTGCAGTCCAAGACGCCTCAGTAGCTCCAAGCAGTTCTCGGGTGCGTAGCCGTGATAGTGATTGTTGAAGTAGCCATAGAGCTTCTTTACTTTACCGGCGGTTTCTTTTACTTTCGGCGACCACTCTTCGAGTTGGGTGCTGCTGTAACGGTAATCAAACCAGACGGGGCTACCGTGGCCATGCCAGCGGAAGTAGCTGAAGTCTGCGGTTAAGTGCACTTCTGGCGGGAGTAGCGGCTCATCTACGACTGTGTAGGCTACGTCGTACTTTCTGAGCAGCCGCAATGTTTCGGTTTCCGGCACCAGCCATGAGAGGTTGCGGAACTCCGCTGCGTAGCGAAATCGGGGGTCGAGGAGTTCAAAGAAGGATTCCAGGTTCTGTGGGTTGTAGGCGTATTTGGGTGGAAGCTGGATTAGCAGGCAACCGAGTTTTCCTGCTTGCTGAAGCGGCATCATCAGCTCTATGAACTCTTTGAGGTCGCCGCTGACGTCTCTTTTGAGGCCAAGTGCTTTGTCGTGGGTTATGGTTTTCGGCAGTTTGGCGGTGAAGGTGAAATCGGCGGGCGTGTACTTTAGCCAGCCCAATACTGTGCCTCTGGTGGGGTTGCGGTAGAAGGTGGAGTCGATCTCCGCTGTTTTGAAAACCCGTGAGTAGGCGTGGAGTTTGCTTTCGCCGCTGCCTTTGCGGTAGAAGTTGCCTTCCCATTCCCTGTAGCTCCAGCCCGATGTGCCCAGATGGATGTTGCTACTCACTGGTTTGCCTCCAGCGCTGCTACCACGTCTTCTACGTTTTGGTAGGTGCGGTTTGGGATTCGGTTGAGCACTTCGGATAGGTGGACGCGTTTGTCCGCTGATAGGTCGATGACTTTCCAGCCCTGATCCGCCATCAGCTCGGCTTTGCCTAGGGGGAATTCTGTGTCTTCTCTTAGCACAGATTTGGCTGAGTCGACTCCGAAGTAACCTGTGGCGGGCAGGAATTTGCCCGTGCGTATATGCGTCTGGCTCCTCGCCGCGTCATTATACATTCTTGCACCGTGGAACGAAACCGCTGCCTTCTTGATTTTGGGGTTTGCGGTGGCGTTTTGTTCGATTTCTGCTAGTTCTTGGTCGGTGAATTGGTAGAGGTTGTGTTTGCCTTTGCCGAAGATGCGCGAGTAAACCAGTTCTGTGTTCTCTGGGGGTTTTTGGAGTGAGAGGTCTACGGATTGGATTATGCCATAGTCGAGCATTAAGCGGCTGATCTGTGGGGTTTGGGGTGCGCGGTATTCCCAGACCAGCTGCAATCCGTCGGTTGAGATTGATGCGAGGAAGCTGCGGGCTGCGTTGATGTCTTGGGGTGTGTAGCTGTGGGTTTTTGGGGTTTCAAGCACCAGAAACGGCGCCTTAAGTGCGTGGCAGTAAGCCTTCATTTTTTCCATTACGGCGTATGCTTCCTCGGTTGGTCTTAGTCCGATGTGATGCGTCAGGTCTTGGTGGCACCGCACGGAGAAGGTGAAGTCCGGGGGTACCAGGCGTCTCCAGCCCTCGACCGCGCGGAGGGTGGGGTATTCGTAAAAGGTGCTGTTGACTTCTACGAAGCTAAATACTTCGGAGTAGGCTATAAGCGGATGCTTACCTGGCACTTGGAAGTATGCCCAGCCGCCTGCGCCTACAAGAAACTCCATTTGGAATTGTCCTCATTTGGGTATCGGGTTTTGTGCACTAATGCTTTTCCGTAAAAAGACATTGAGGGTGGGGGGAGAGGTGGGCTGCGGCTCCCCAAACTTAGGAGAAGGAGAACGCTAGGTTTTGGCACCACATTGGAAGAGATGAATTTTTGTGAGCCGGTTTTTCAGCCGCACTTTTACTGAGAACTGTATATGGCTGTTTTGGTGGATATTGCTGTGTGCGTTACTTCTGCTACGCTGCCCGCCTGCTTCAGCAATGGGAGGGTGCTGGGTGTAAAGCTTTTAAGCGCAATATCGGCAGTACTCTGGTGATGCCGATGAGCTTCTTTAAGAAACTCAGCAACCGCGTGGTAACCCCCAAAGCAGACGCCAATTTGCAACTCTCCGAATCATACGCCGTACTCGGCGAAGACCTGGAAGGAACCTTCACCGTGACAGCGCACGAAACGGTGGACGCCGACGAAATACGCTGCGAACTCGACTGCACCGAAACAGTTCAGGTCACCAGAACAGAATACGACCCCACACTGAAAGCCCACGTCACAAGACACTTCACGGAGACCCGCATACTCTACCAGACAAAACCCCCCTGCAACCCCGCCACGCAACTCGTAGACGACGTCACCCGAACCTTCCGCTTCAGCATAAACATCCCAGCAGGCGCCCGCCCAACATTCATGTCCGCCATCGACAACATCGTCTGGCAGATCAAGGGCGTAGTCGCCATACACGGAAGACCCGACATCACCACCCAAACCCTACAGTTCCAAGTAATCCCCCAAAGCCAGAAACCACAAAACCAGCCCCCCAAAATCAAACTAATACCCTGCGAATACTGCCAAACACTAATGCCGGAAACAACGCTGGCGTGCCCCAACTGCGGGGCAAGAAGAAAAAACTAGAAAAGACTTGCCACTATGCAAAAAGCGGGTCGTCAATACCAGTAAGCCAGCGATTTCTATAACTGTTTACCTATGGCCCAATTAGCAGTTTTATTCAGAAACCGTAGAGGGGGTACCTGAATTGTCTGATAGGGGGGAGGTACTTCTGAGACGGGTAGGTGCTAAAAAGCTGCTTCATATAAGGAGGGGTCTAGTCGGAAATCATACGTGAATGCGAGTCTAGGTGAAGCAGCAGAACGCCGCCCTATTGTGTTGTGTGTATTTTTCTGGTAATACCGCTTTTTGCTTGTTTGTCGATTTTATTATGTACACACTCTTTACTGCTTTTTTAGCAGTCTAATGTTTGGTTGAGACATACTTGACGACACCAATTAGGGTACTACACGTAGATGATGATGTGGTTTTCCTGAATGTTTCAAAAGAAATACTCTTTGGCATTGATAGTGCCCTAAAAGTCGAGTTAGCCTCAAACGTCGAAGACGCCATCGACAAACTCGAAGCCTATCACTATGACGTAATCGTCTCGGATTATGAATTGCCCGAAATAAGCGGGTTAGAGTTCCTCAAAAGGCTCCGAGCGCAGGGCAACCGCATACCATTCATCCTCTTCACCGGCAAAGGCAAAGAAGACATCGCCAAACAAGCACTAAACCTAGGCGCAGACTGCTACCTCAACAAACCCGGAAACATAGAAGACACATACCTCGAACTCAGCCACAACATCCAAATACTAACCGAAAAACATAAAATACAACTCTGCATCGACGGCTACGAAAAACGCTACGGCACACTCACCTCAAACGCCAACGACACCGAACGCATAAAAACCCTCTTCGAACTCCTAATACGAGAAATCGAAGTACTAAAAATGATGGCAAACGACCTACCATTCGCACGAAACGACGCAGAACTCGTAACAGGCTTCATCACCGACGCCATCGACCGAATACACGTCGTTGAACGCGAAGTCTTCCGTCTAAAAGCATTTCTAACAAAAGAAGGCATCGTATAAGCCCCTGAAACATTTTATAAGCGCCCAAACCCTAAACATCAAACGCCAAGGCGCATCAACGATGACCAGCAAAACCATACTCCAACTAATCGGCAACACACCCCTTGTACAAGTTAAACGCTTAAGCCCAAACCCAGCAGTGCAAATGTACGTTAAACTCGAGAAAAACAACCCGGGCGGCTCCATAAAAGACCGCGTTGCACTCTACATGATAGAGCAAGCTGAGAAAGCTGGACTGCTAAGCGGCGGCAAAACCGTCATTGAACCCACAAGCGGCAACACCGGAATCGGCATTGCACTGGTTTGCCGCGCAAAAGGCTATGACACGGTTATCGTTATGCCTGAAACCATGAGTATGGAGCGGCGACAGGTTCTGATTTCGTTTGGCGCAAAGGTGCTATTAAGCGATGGCGCAAAAGGTATGGACGGCGCAGAGGATCTGGCTCGCGAGATCGCGGAGAAAAACCCTGAAAAGTACTATATGCCCAACCAGTTTGCCAACCAAGCTAACGTTCTTGCACATTATGAGACGACTGCGCCGGAGATTTGGCGTGACACAGACGGCAAAGTCACCCATGTCTTTGCGGGAATCGGAACCACGGGAACAGCGATGGGAATCAGCAAGCGCCTAAAAGAGCTGAACCCCAAAGTGCAGGTGATCGGTGTGCAGCCTGAAGTTGGCTCTGCTATTCAGGGATTAAAGGATCTGAAAACTCAGCATATCCCCAAAATCTACAATGCCGAATTAATCGACGAAGTTGTTTATGTTAACCCCCACGTTGCTGACGAAACTGCAAGGCTTTTGGCTCTTGAAGAAGGCATATTTGTAGGTTCCAGTTCAGGCGCGATTTTCTATGCTGCGATGCAGAAGGCTAAGACGCTTAAAGAGGGCGTGATCGTCTGCATAGCTCCTGACGGCGGCGAAAAGTACCTTAGCACTACTCTGTGCGATCCGAATCTGTGTTTGGCGTGTGTTAAGAAGTACGGTTTAAAGTGCAGTTACCGCGATGGGAAACCTATGCAGAAGGGTGACGCTGGCGAGTTTTAGTCACTAATTTAAAATACCATTAGCAACGTTTGGTTGTTTATGGCGTTTCAACTTATTCCTTTCCCGATTTCAGTGATTTTTATTTTGGTTTTCGGCTTAGCGGTGGAAGTGGCGCTTTGGAAGCTGCGGACGAATGGGCGACTGTACCGCTGGATATCCAACTTAGGCGTTGCTTTTGGCGCAGTGATTATTGCTTTAGCTTTACTTTTGGTGCTGCAACCGCTGCTGTAGCTGTCTATTTTTATGGCTATGTGCTATGGTCGAAGCCAAGCGCTGCAGCGTCACGCACAAGCCTCTCAAGTTCAGGCTTCTCCATGGCAAAGTTGCTGACCTGCGCATGCCGCACATTCTGGTTCTGCTCAGCCACACCGCGGCTTCTAAGCAAATCAGAAGACAAGCTGCTGCCACACGCGAAATCTAAATCCACATGATCCTGCGTGTAGCTTATCCACACAAAATCTTTACCTTCAAGCTTGTAGACGAGTTTACCCTGCTTAACCATCTCTACAGATTCGGGAACTGCATCTCGGACCAGTTGACGCAGCTTCTGCAATGTTTCCTTCTGACGCGGATTTAAGCTGCTTAGAACCTCGTCGATTGTCTGCTGTTTCTGCTGTTTTTTCGGCATACTAGAAGCTTTGATCCGGAGGTTTTTATTGATGTTGACATCCAAGCGAAAACTGCACTTAACTGCGATTTTTCTCTAGACCCCTTATTTAAAGGGCTAAAAGAGCGCCAATGAGTTTTAGTTTGGTTTTGCTGCTTTTCGCTGTAGAAACATGTTCACGGCATCAGCCAGCGCTTCGCAGGCGAACCAACGCTCCTCCAAGGAGCCATCCACTTCGAGTTCTTCGATGCGTTTCTGGTATTTCTTTATCTCCTCGGCTACTGGTTCACGTTTGCGGTCGAACTCTTCGCGCAGTGCCCGCTGAGATTGCTTCAAATCCATGATCGCCAGCTCCAGCTCATTCTGCCTGTTTGTAAGGTCCTCAACTATGCTGATTTCTTCCTGTTCCCGTTTCTTTTTAGAGCGTAAATGTAAGAAGCCAGTTTTTTGCTTGATAACTCCATCCAGCTGCTGTTTAATCAGCGCTATCTCCCTGTTTAGGTGCCTGATCTCGCTGTTCTTTTGCCCTCTCATAGTGCTAGCTTGGGCTGCGTATTGATTGTTAATTTTCTGTAGCTTCACCTTGGCTTCCGAGAGACTATAAACTTCTTGGTTAACTGTGGTTTCTCGTCGCTGGATTAAATCAAGTGTTGTTTTTATGCTGTTCAGCGTCAGAGTGGTTTCCTGTGTGAACTCGTCGTCTATTCCGATGTTGGGGTTAGCGACGAATTCTGCTAAGACGGCTTCAACGGATTTAATCCACCTATCAAAGTGCTCGCTGTATGGGAAGACACCGAATTTTTGGTTCCCCAAAATATGCAGCCGCTTCAACGTGTCCTGCACGATTTCCTGCTCAGAAGGTATCTGCCTCTCTTCCTCGTTGGGTTGGGCGTATCCTCTGCGGAGTCGTTTCTTCTCTTTTGCTTCACGCAGCGGCTTGTATTGGCGAATTGTTCTCCGTGGTTTAGTCGGAGGGTGAGAGTAACCCATACTGAAGTGGTATCTTTACGGTAGTATTTAGGTTGTTTCTAAATTCAGCTTGTAGGTTGGCAAAATTATCGGTTTAGTTGGCTAACATAAATAAGCAATCACTTACGATGTTTTTCTGAATACTATGAAATCCACTTGTCCAGTCTGCGGTCAAACCTACCGTGGCATCGCGCTAAACACAGTCAAAAACGGCAAAGCAGTCGAAGTCTGCCCAAGCTGCTACAAAACACTCGATGCAGAATACCGCAAAAACAGCTGTTACGCCTGCGTATTCTTCAACAGCGGCACATGTGAACTCTACGGAACCGAACTAGACGAGCCCTACTTACAGAACGCCAACTGCGAATCCTTCACAACAAGCAAGGACCCCTCTATCGTTGCTCAAGCAAAAGAAAGAGCTGAAGCAGCAAGAAAACAAAGAAGGGAACGCCTTTCAAAGCCATTATCCTTTGATGAGGCAATCGCTGAATTAAACAAGAAAGGACAAACCATAACCTACTATTGCTGTCATTGTGGTGCACCGTTAAAAGTTGGAGAAAAACACGAAATCTTGAAAGATTGCCCAAACTGCAAATGCGACTTGTCAGTCATCGATATGGCAAAACTAATTAATCAACACCTGTAAGTATGGGCAGCCCAAGCAAACTCTTTTTCTAAGTTATCGCGTTTTGTTTGATCCGCCTTATTATGGTAAACACTTTAATACTTTTACATACAACCGTCAACTGAGTATTATGCGCAAAAAAGCACTATTGCTATCAGTAGCCTTGATCTGTCTACTGCTTTCTTTTGTTGCATACGAAATATTATACTCTCAAGTACCGGTAAATAATGTACCGCAGAATAATAATGGAACCAAAGGAAACGACGATGATCCCAGTGTGACGCCGTCTCCAACGGTAACTATTGAGCCAACTAATGACGATAATCAACAAACCAATCAACCGAACAATAACAATAACCAAGGCTCAGGAAAAACAATCTACCCCACCACGCCTCCCACTGTTGATCCGTCAGTTCCCGATATCTCATCACCCCATCAAAAGGACCACGAAAAAGCCTCCGACTACACCTGGAACAGTACAGAAGTCGTCAACGTGGCATTAAACGGCAACTCAATAACCACCTCTACGCCAAAAAACGTCACAATCGAAGGCAGCAAAATAACAATAACCTCCGCTGGTAACTACCGCTTTACAGGCTCATTAACAGATGGACAAATCATCGTTAATACCCAAGATAAAGACACAGTCCGCCTCATTTTAAACAACATAGACATATCCTGCTCAAATAGCGCCCCCATCTATGTTATGGCAGCCAAAAAAACAATAATAATCCTAGAAGAGAACACCGTAAACACGGTAAAGGATACCAAAACTGGAAGCACAGTGGAGCCCAATGCAGCAATCTTTAGCGCTGCCGATTTAACCATTTTCGGGTCGGGACAACTAAAGGTACAAGGAAACAATAACGATGCAATCTCCAGTAAGGACGGATTAATCATTAAAAGCGGCAGCATCAATGCAGACGCACTTGACGATGGTATCCGCGGAAAAGACTACTTAATCATCAAGGGCGGAAGCATAGTAGTGACAGCAGGTGGTGATGGATTCAAGTCTGATAACGATGAAGCCGCCAGTAGAGGCTATGTCACCATAGAAGACGGTGTTATTTCTATCACTTCCGGCGGAGACGCAATAAGCGCCCGTACAGATGCAACTATAACCGGTGGCCAATTTACCTTAACCGCCGCCGGCGGCAGTAGCAGCGGTATCGGCTCAAGCTTATCAGCTAAAGGAATCAAAGGCATAGTGAACGTTACCATAACTGGTGGTTCTTTTACAGTAAACACAGCAGATGACTGCATACATTCCAACAGAACCGTAACCCTAACCGGAGGATTGTTTACACTCTCAACTGGCGATGACGCTATCCATGCGGATAAACAGATTACAATCAGAGGCGGAACGATAGATATCTTGGAATCATACGAAGGGATAGAAAGCACTGACATTTTAATTGAGGGAAATTCGGTTATCCATATAACTTCAACTGATGACGGGATAAACGGTGCAGGTGGAAATGATGGTTCAGGATTTAGACCGCCGCCTGATTTTCCTGGTCCCGGAGGCGGTTTTGTACCTGGTAGTCGAACGCTCACAATTAACGGCGGCTATATAGTGGTTACTAACAACGGTAACCCCGACGGCGACGGTATCGATATAAATGGGCCAATCACAATGACTGCCGGTTACGTAATAATTAACGGTCCGAAACCTGGTTTAGGCGAGAGTGCTATAGACTGGGAGGGCTCCTTTACAATGAGTGGCGGCTTCATCTTAGGTGTTGGGAGCTCAGTTATGCCCATGACTGTAGGGCAAACGTCAACGCAATGCGGGTTGCTATTGAACTTTAGATCGGCTAAACCAGCCGGAACCCTCATCCACATTCAAAGCAGCACAGACACAGAAGTCATAACATTTAATCCGGTAAAATCATTCCAGTCAATAGCTATCTCCTCACCTCAACTGAAAATTGGTTCAAGCTACGACCTCTACTTAGGCGGCAGCTCCACTGGAATACTCTCTGATGGCGTCTACCAAAACGGTGTTTATACTCCCGGAACCAAAACCGGCCCCACCTTAACTCTCTCAAATATTGCAACTACTCGGTACAACCTTTAGCTAAAGCATGCCTTTTTGGGAAAGCTGCTGGTTACGGCAAATAACGTATTTACCCAAAGCTAATCGCGGTCGGATGGTGTCTGGGAAGAGTCCTCGAATGTATTCGGGAAAAACCTCGGTGTATTTCACTTCTAGAACCACTGGAAAATCCAAAACACTCATTGTAGGCGCCTCTTTATCGAAAAATGTGTTTACTGCTAGTCCACTACGTAAACAGGTGTCAAAGGTTATCCTCACGTTGCCTATTGGATGAACATAGGCTTCCCTTTCATATTCAACCAGAGTTACAGGACGCATAATCTTACATTTGGACTCCAGATAGAACTCTTGTAGTAACCGATTATCTGTTCTGGCGAAAAAATCAAAGTCTTCTGCTATTAACCGATCAGCTTCACGGCGCGTTACTCGAGTGGTATTTTTTAGTACATATTGACCGATTTTGCTTTTGCATTCAAACTTTATTACTGAATCACTATGGTTATAGATGCGTAGCCTATACTTTTTTCTTTTAAAAACTCCGGCCTGTTTATTGTGGTAAGCCGAGTCTTCGTAGTCGTCGAAGTAGAGTGTCCGAACATTGTAGCTTCTATGCGGCAGCATATGTGGGTCAGGTTTCAGGATGGCGGCTAACTTTTTCTTTAGAACGTGATATTCCAATGCGTTGATTTGGTACTTTAACTCGTGTCGTAGAGTCATTGTGATTATGCTGAATCAGAGTTGTAGCTTACAATCGAAGCGTCTTTTACCCCGTTAATCTTAAGCAGTTCATCAACTTGTGGTATCTCTTTAGCGTTCATCCTTACTTCCCCCATAAACTCTACTCCTTCAGCGTTAACTGTTCGAGAACGAACTTTATGTTTAGGCAGGGCTGTCTGCAGGGCGGCTTCTGCATCGCTTGTGTAGTGTACAACCATCAGGTAGGATTCTGGTCCACGGAGTTTAATGCGTTCTAAAACAAACAGCATAACAATGATTATTGGAACCCCTACTATGGCTACTATGTATAAGCCTGCACCGCAGATTATGCCGACGGTTATTGTCCAAAACGTGAAAACGATGTCTTTCGGGTCCTTGATAGCTGTTCTAAAACGAACAATGCTTAATGCTCCAAGCATACCTAGTGACAGCGCAATGTTGGAGCTTATTGGTAAAACAACTAAGGTGACTACTAAACCGGTTAATACTAAACCCACATTGAAGTCCCGATTATAGATGACTCCTCTAAACGTTTTACGGTAGATAAAAAAAATCAACAGGTTGATTAAAAAAGACATAACCAGTGCTATTACTACCCGGTCTATTGTCAATGATGAAAACATGTTAGCGGGATTCAGAAATTCGTTAAGGAGCTGCTGTAAATCCATCTCAATCGACTTACCGATTAAGTGGAACTATTTAAAAAATATATGTACAATATCTCTGATAATGCATTTTTCTTTGCAAAAACGATATTATGTTCCCAAAAAAAGAACAAACGATGCAGCGATTTTCTGCCGAGACTGGGTTAATCTGATTGAGCAATGGTGCCCCTATTTTCAAAAAGCCGCCTTCGGCTGATTGCTGATTCATATCTCTTCCAGTAAACCATAGAAATGGGCGGTTTTCCTTCTGTTTAGCGCCAAAAAGCTTTTTTAGGTGTCTGATGCGGTTGATTGAGAAATCCCATGAATACCCAACTGGCTGAACTGAACAAATGTCCAATTCGCTTAGTTGACTTTATCGCGGCGCCTCATCAGATGGTGCTGCCGGTTAATTCTGGACTATAAGAGACCCTTCATGATTGAAACCCTGTTTTCGTTGAGCTTAATTGTTTTACTTATTGCAGCAACAATATCCCTCTTAGGCACTAAAACATCATATAGTAAAATTGCTAGGCGAATTTCTCTTGTCTTAGCTACCACAGCAAGCATCTTTATGCTGGCTTTCGCCGCTGAAATCTTGCTCACAGACGGAAACTACTCAGTTCTTGCTTACCAAATCACCCCCACCTTCCAGTTCAGCTTCATGGTGGACCGATTAGCCGCGTTTTTCTTATCAATCATAAGTATCGTTTCTGTTGCAGTTTCTATCTATTCAATCCCGTATGTTGAGCATGAAGAGCACGAGGACAGAAAAAACCTCATAGTTGGCTTAATGTGCTTCTTCATCCTATCAATGCTGCTTGTTATCGCCTCGTTTAGCATGTTCTCTTTTCTGTTCTTCTGGGAAATTATGGCGTTAAGCTCTTTCTTGCTGGTCATGACTGACTTTGAGAAGAAGGAAACCCAGAAAGCAGGCATATTTTACTTCGTCATGACCCATCTGAGCACGCTTTTCCTGTTCTTCGCTTTCTTGTTCATCTACCTGCAAACAGGCACATTCGACATTGCAGCGATACGTGCCGATCCACTGGTAACATCGATTGCGTTTGGTTTCCTGTTTTTGGGTTTTGGCATAAAAGCAGGCATAATCCCATTCCACAAGTGGCTTCCATACGCCCATCCAGCTAGCCCCTCAAACATAAGCGCGCTGATGTCAGGCGTCATGATTAAAGTCGCCATATACGGCTTAGTTCGCTTCCTATTCCTCTTACCGCTACAGACCTGGTGGGGCATACTAATTCTGGCTATGGGAACACTTTCAGCCGTTCTAGGCGTAATTTATGCCATAAAAGAGCATGACATTAAACGTTTACTCGCCTACCACAGCATCGAAAACATTGGCATCATACTAATCGGCGTAGGTTTATACGTCATCTTCACCGTCGAAGGCTTCCAATCCATAGGGATGCTTGCTCTCCTCGGCGGCCTCTTCCATACCTTAAACCATGCCATCTTCAAAAGCCTCCTATTCATGACTTCAGGCTCTATAGTGAACGCCACTGGAACAAGAAACATCGAAGAAATGGGTGGATTAATCAAACGCATGCCAAAAACCGCGATGCTCTTCCTAATCGGCGCAGTATCCATCTCCGCACTACCTCCATTCAACGGCTTCATAAGCGAACTCATGATATTCCAAACCTTCTTCCAGTCCTCAGTTCTATCAAACTCATTTCTCGAACTTCTCCTCCTACTCGCCTTAGCAGTCTTCGCCCTAACAAGCGCGCTTGCAGCAGCATGCTTTGTAAAAGCCTTCGGCGTAACCTTCCTTGCGCTGCCCCGTTCGCATGAAGCAAAAGCGGCTAAAGAATCACCTAAACTCATGATTATAGGGTCAGCCATACTCGCGGGACTCTGTGTTGTGCTGGGTATTTTCTCTTCGCAAATCTTTGGCTTGTTAGGGTTCTCTATAGCGGTACCCAACATGCTCTTTATCGGCGTCATCTTGGCGGGCTTCTATGGGTTAATCTTCCTAGCTATGCGTGAAATCGCAAACCGAAATGAGCGAGTAACCGAAACCTGGGGCTGTGGTTATCCAATGCAGAACTCCAAGATGGAGTACACCGCCTCGGGCTTCTCCGAGCCCATAGTAACCATACTCAAAGGCATATTCCGAACGCAGAAGACGAGCGAACGCAGTTTCCATGACGATAAAAAATCCGTCTTCAAAGAGGGCAAAGCCGAAATTCACCTACTCAAATTCTTCGAGGAACGCCTCTACTTGCCAGTTGCAAACGCTGTCAAAAAAATTGCAGAAAAAGTTAACAGTATGCAACGTGGCGACGTTGACTTGCATGTCGCATACGGCTTTGTAATGATAGTGATTTTGCTACTGATAATTTGGTGGTTTGCATGAATATCGCTCTACTGTTAGCTTATGGCATAATCAACACTCTATTTGTCCTGCTTGTTTCGCCGCTGTTCATCAGCTTAATCAAGAAGGTGAAGGCTTATGCGCAGGGCAGAAGGGGCCCCTCGCTACTGCAGACTTACCGTAACCTCGCCAAACTGCTCAAGAAGGAAACGGTTTACTCCCAGAACAGTTCCTGGATTATGCGTGCAACGCCAATCATCAACTTAGCCGCGCTACTGGTCGCCAGCCTCTTTGTTCCCCTAATCTACTTGCCAGAACCCACAGACCTAGTTGGAAACATCATCCTGTTTCTCTATCTATTGGCGCTCGCAAAATTCTTTATGGCGCTCGCAGGCCTCGACGCGGGTAGCAGCTTCGGCGGTATGGGCAGCAGCAGAGAAATGGCGATATCCGCCTTAATCGAACCCATCATCATGCTTGTCTTCGCCTCGCTAGCGTTCGCTTACAAGACCGTTAGCATCCCAGACATGTTCCGGGGCGCTTTAGCCAACAACGTATTCGACCCAGTAGCTGTACTGGTAGCTGTCTCTCTATTCATTGTAATCGTCGTTGAATCCTCACGTGTGCCGGTAGACAACCCCGAAACCCACCTCGAGTTAACCATGATTCACGAAGCTATGATTCTGGAGCAATCAGGCAAGAACTTGGCTATGATGGAGCTCTCAAGCGCTATGAAGCAGCTTCTGCTGATGGGTGTATTGCTTAACATACTGGTTCCATGGGGATTAACAACGGATTTCTCTCCTGTATCCCTCGCAGTCGCTTTAGCTGTCTTCCTACTAAAAGCAGTAATCTTGGCAGTTGTCATAGGCTTATTCGAATCCTGCGCAGCAAAATCCCGATTCTTCCGCCTGCCCGGCTTATTCGCGATAGCACTATTCCTGGCAGTTGTCACGTTGATCATTGAGGTGTTCGCATGATCCTACCGACTGAGCAATTAACCCAGATTCTAATGGTAATGGTACTGGCAACCGCAGCTATCATAATAATGAAGCGTGATATCCGCTCACTCATCAAAACCTACGCATTCCAGTCCCTACTTGTGGCGGTCATGGCGTTGGTTTTCTATATAGAAACAGGCGCCGTAACACTCTTGCTCTTAGCAGTCGTATTCATCATCAGCAAAGTCTGGATTATCCCACACTTTATGGGTAAAGTACAGCAGAAACTCAACATTAAACGCGACATAAAATTTCACTTCCTCTCGCCCATAACAGCCCTGATCGTCAGCCTATTCATCCTCTTATTCGTCTACCTCGCCTTCACGCCCCTGATAGCTGAACTTAATCGCTTCAACTCAACGCTGTTCACTCTAGGCGCAACAGTGGGCGTCTCCATCGTCTTCATGGGCATGATAGTTATCTTCACTCGTAAACAGACGCTAACAAACGTAGTCGGTTACCTCACTATGGAGAACGGCGTAGTACTCTTCAGCCTGTTCTTAACTGAGTTGCCGATGCTAATCGAGATACTCATCATAATAGACCTGATCATGCTAACCCTGATCGCCACAGTGCTGGCGTTTGGTATCGACTCCACAATCGAAGAGTTCCATGCACGCCTAAACCCCTTCAGCCGCGAGCAACAGACAAAGAAACCTGAGGAGACAACACAATGAATTCGCTTGACATAATCCTCGCATTATACGCTGTACTCGGCGCCGCCATAACCGTTGCAACATGCCTAAGCAAGTCGCATAAGACACAGAATACACTATCAATGATTCTGCCCGTATGCTACCTCGCATTAACCCTCTACATCCTAATGGCTACACAGCTTCCCGCATACGGACTCGGCAGCGACTACTTCCTAATCGACCACCTAAGCATCTACGAAATCCTAATAGCCGCAACACTGTTCCTGCTAGCCGCAGTCTACTCACGCCAATATGTCAAGGACTCCATCTTTATCCATGAGATGGATGAGAGTAACCTCAGACTCTACTATGCAGCCTTCAATATGCTGCTAATGGCGGTCGTTTACGTGTTCTTAGCGGACAATTTGGCTCTGTTCTGGATACTCGCCGAGTTAACAACAGCCTTCTCTGCCATCCTAATCGTCATCCTAAATGCCCCTAAAAACATCGGAGCCGCTCTGAAGTACATCTTCATAACCAGCACCTGCATGCTCTTCGCATTCATCGGTTTAATCCTCATCTTCACACTAACCGAAGACCTGATTGGAGTCGGCACCCTAAACTGGAGCATGCTAATGTCAGTGGCAGGCGGCTTGTCGCCGGGTATAATGTTTGCCGCATTCATCTTTACATTCGTGGGTTTCGCGGCGAAAAGTGGTATCGTACCATTCCACGCTTGGCTACCTACAGCCTACTCCAAAGCGCCGGGACCCATAAGCGCAATCCTCTCTGGCACCGTAACCACCATCGGCGTCTACGGTATACTTCGAATGTACACCATAGTAGCGCAGACAGCGGCAATCGGCAAAATCCAAATTCTCCTGATCGCGTTTGGCGTAATCAGCATGATTATAGCCGCGTTAACTATGCTGCGCGAGCCCAACCTCAAGAAGCTCATCGGCTACAGCTCAATCGAACACATGGGCTTCGTACTGGTCGGACTCGGCATCGGAACATCCGTCGCCATGTTCTGGGTGGTCTTCTACTTCTTAGCCCACGCCTTTACCAAATCCTCGCTTTTCCTCTCCGCAGGAATCATAAAACATCAATATGGCAGCGTACGGCTTGAGTACATAAAAAACGTCTTCCAGCTGCAATCCTTCGCCGGCTGGAGCCTAATATTGGGTGCCTTCTCAATAATCGGCATGCCCGTCTCTGCAATTTTCCTTGCTAAACTAGGTATCCTCGCGCAATCAACGTTGGTCTCGCCTGTGCTGACGGTTGTCCTGTTAACCGTTTTCCTGTTTGCCGCCGCTGCGTTTGGAGTATTCATGATAAAGATGCTCTCAAGAAAAGAAGACTCAACCGCAGATGTACCGTACTTCCACGTTGGCTGGGGTATGAAGATACCAATTGCTATACTACTCGCCATAGTCTTCGTGCTTGGCTTGTTCTTCCCAGAGCAACTAACCACGCTACTTAACACTATAGTTTCCGAATTGGGGGTAACCTAAATGTCACTACTAGAACAAATCGAAAGAATGATCGGCCCACTTGGCGCAGTTGAAGGAAAAAACAATGAACTCTACGTTTCCGTCTCAGCGCAGGAACTGCAAAGAGCCATACCTTTCCTCTCCACTACCGGCTACGAATTAGTCAGTCTCTTTTGCGCTCAAGACTTCGACGGCTTAGGCTTCACATTATTCTATGTCTTCGAAAAAGCGGGATTCAAACAGGCGCTGGTTATACGGACCGATTTAGGTGACGACGAAACAGTCTCCATCGCCAAAACCTACCCATCTGCATGCTGGTATGAACGAGAAGTCGCCGACGGCTTCGGCATACAATTCCACGGGGCCTACGACACGCGAAGGCTCTTTTTACATGAAACATACCCCCAAGGCTTCCATCCGCTACTGAAATCCTTCAAGAACAGCAAAATTCGAACGGTGGAATCCAGCGAGAAAAACCAGTACCAATTCAAGCAAATGAACGGCGAAGGTGTCTGCCACGTTGCAGTAGGCCCAGTCCACGCAGGCATAATCGAGCCGGGTCACTTTCGCTTTAGCGTAATCGGCGAAACAATATTCAATCTCGAAGTGCGCATGTTCTATAAACATCGTGGACTCGAAAAACTCGCTGAAGGCAAAACGCCTATTGAATGCGTTAAGATTGCTGAAGCAGTGAGCGGCGACGAAACTACCGCAAACGCGGTCGCCTATTGTATCGCGGTTGAGAAAATTTGCGACGTAGCGGTTCCGAGGCGGGCGCTTCAGTTACGCATGTTGCTTCTTGAACTTGAGCGGGTTTACTCGCATCTCGGCGACTTGGCGGGCATGTGCGTTGATGTGGCGTACCCAGTTGGAGCCAGTCCATTCTTTGTATTGCGTGAGGAAATTTTTCGCCAAAACGAGGCGTTAACTGGCAGTCGCTTCCAGAAGGGTACCGTAGCAGTCGGCGGTTTAACCAGAGACATCCCGGCAGATGCACTCAAGAGCCTCTCAGCTTATCTGGCGGATTTCAAGAGCCGATTTAATTTGGCGACGCATATTGACAGCTCCTTCTTTTCGGTAGTTGACAGGTTCGAAACGACAGGTATAGTAAAATCTGAACTGCTTGAACCCCTTCATATCACTGGCCCAATTGCGAGGGCAGCAGGAAAAGCAGTCGACACAAGAGTCGACCACCCGTACGACTTATACGCCGAATTGAAACCTAAACTGATAACTACTGAAAGCAGTGATGTGTTAGCCCGCTTCTACATTAAGTCGCAGGAAGTCAACGATTCAATTCGACTAATTCAAATGGTGCTTAGTCAACTTGATGGTGGCTTGGTTTCGGTGCCTTGGGAAGTTAAAGATGGCTACGCGTTATCTATTGTGGAGGCGCCGCGAGGCCAAAGCATACATTGGCTTTACATTAAAAACGGTAAAGTTGATCGCTACAAGATTCGAACGGCTTCCTTCTGTAACTGGCAAGCCATCGAGCACGCCGTACTTGGCAACATCGTACCTGACTTTCCACTCATTAACAAAAGCATGAACCTGTCCTATGCAGGAACGGACCTGTGAGATTATGGCAGCGAAAGTACTCAGAAACATAGTTCATAAAAAAGTAACCGAGGACTTAGAGTTTAAAGACGTGGAATTCGAAGCCTTAGGGTTCCAATTAAAAGAGAAAATCGATAAAGTCTTCGGCAGGAGCTTGGCTATACGTGAACTTGACGCAGGCAGTGACAACGCTACTGAAATCGAGTTAAACAACCTCTCAACACCCTATTATGATGTTGAACGCTTCGGCATTGGCTTTGTTGCTTCCCCACGCCACGCAGATGTCCTAATAGTATGCGGAGCAGTAACGCTGAATATGGAGATCGCTGCCAAGAAAACCTACGATGCCATGCCTTCGCCGAAGTTTGTTGTCGCCGTGGGAGACGACGCCTGCGGCTGCGGGATACTAAATGAGTCCTACGCCGTGCTTGGAGGAGCAGATAAAATATTCAACGTAGACCTAAAAATCCCTGGTAATCCACCGTCTCCAAAAGACGTGATAAGAGGCCTTTTCGCGTTAGTATGTGAGATAAAGAAGCAAAAGGCATAATCTGAGTAGTGTTTATTTTTTTTAAAATTAGAAGAAGAGAGTGCTGCCCTGCTACTTCATCTTCCTAAACTTTTTGCTAAAGATTGCTTTTCTGAGTCGGCAGTTGGGAAGCGTTGCGGTTCGGTTGTGGCGACAGTACAACCAACGCCGGTGGTTAAGGCGTTTACTACAAATTCTACCGTAGAATACGACCGTTTTTATTAACAAAAAAAAGTATATCAAAAATCGCAGCCCCTCCGCCTGTGGCTACACTTAGCTGGACTCCCGGTTTTTGCCAAAGTTTAAATTACCGACCAAGTGTTTAGTCGATTGGTGAGGAGAGCCTGTGAAGCGGTCAGTGAACCCCTCTCCCTTCTATCTGGGGTTTTGTTGGCCGAGGGAGTAGGAACAGACTCACCATTTCTCAGTTACCTTTGGGGAAAGGCGAATTAATCCGTGGCTCCATATTAGAGGAAAAGCTAACCTGATTGGGGCCTCAAGAGCAAATGAGAAAATCTTCACTTTCAAAATTATTCACGTTAATCCTTGTTTTAGCGATCGTAGTTAGCTGCAACTTGGCAGCAGCAACATCAATATTCACATCAAACAACCACGTCCGCAGCATCGACGCCTCCGCAGGCAATCGATCAACCGTCACCAGCCTCGCTGGACAAACACTCTCACCTCAAACAGAATACAACTGGACCGCCAGCGCCCTGCTTAATTACGCAGACAATGAAGGCAACCTCGAAGTCATAGTCGGCGTAGACAACAGCACAGCAAGCTACAACTCCATAGCTGCCCTAACAAGAGAAAACGGCGGCAAAATAGTGGATGTTCTACAAATGGGCGAAAACAGTGCCCTCGTAGTCGAATTATCCTCTTCTGGTGCATCCCATTTTGTTAATCAAGTCCACTCGTCAGGAATATCAAGCTACATCGAGCCGAACGGCAAGTACCAAGTTGAATCCACAGTTAACGACCCATACTGGAATTTACAGTGGGGGCAAAAAAGAATCGGCGCAGACTACGCTTGGAACACCACGCTTGGCAGCAGTGACCTGCTGGTGGCAGTAATCGATACAGGTATTGACTACAACCACCCAGACCTCAAAGCAAACTATGTACCCTTAGGCTACGACTGGATAAACAACGATAACGACCCAATCGATGATCATGGTCACGGCACTCACTGTGCAGGCATCATAGCCGCCACCGTGAACAACAGTATAGGCGTCGCCGGAACAGCCCAAGTAAAGATAATGGCGGAAAAAGGCCTTAGAATCGATGGTTCAGGCCCCTACGTTGCATTAGCTAATTGTATTATCCACGCGACCAATGTCGGTGCAGACATCTTAAGCAACAGTTGGGGCGGAGGTGCATACAGTGACTTAATCGCTTACGCTCTTGCATACGCAAATGCAAATGGCGTATTGGTTCTGGCGGCAGCGGGCAACGAAAACGTCAGCCAACCCTGCTATCCCGGAGCATACAACGACGTGATCGCAGTATCAGCAACCAACACATCTGACACCAAAGCATTGTTTAGCAACTATGGCAACTGGGTAGACGTCGCCGCGCCAGGAGTAATGATCTACTCCACTATGCCAACATACCACGTCACGATGAACAACGAGCCCCGATTTACTCAGACGTACTCATATGTTAATGGCACCTCGATGGCTTGCCCAATGGCGGCAGGTGTAGCAGCGCTGATCTGGAGCAAGTACCCGGCTATGACAGCCGAGTTTGTCCGTGAACAGCTAGAATTAACCTGTGACGACATCGGCGCACCCGGATTCGACGAATACTTCGGGTATGGAGTCGTTAACGCCCAACGCGGTGTCGAACAATCGCCCACTCTACATGATTTAGCTGTTAAAACATGGAGTAAACCATCTTATGCAATGCTTGGAAAGGCTGAAGCTTTTAGCTTAACAACAATAAACAGGGGCTTTCTAGATGAAGTAAATGTGCAGGTCAACCTGATAGTGAACGGCTCAGTAGTAAACTCCACAACGATTCCATCTTTAGGTGCTTACAAGACCAATACCACTGTACTAACATGGACTCCGAACACAATCGGAAACTACAACGTAACTTACGCGGTAACACCTAGCATAGGCGAAACCAATCTCAACAACAATAAACTCTCAAACACCTATACAGTGGTAGCTCCCCCAAACCCAACAAACTGGACACAGATAGCGACTAACCCAGAAACTGGCGTCGGCTACAACCTTAAAGCCGCATACAGTCAACTTGATAGTGGAGTTGTATTCTTCCAGGTTTCATTTTATTCCCAATGGAGTAAAGTCACTGAGGCCATAGACGATGTTATAATGATTGACGCCGACCAGAACGTTAGCACAGGTTTGCCATCTGATTATTACCCAAACCAGAACAACTACATTGGGGCCGATTACCTGATATTAGTTGGGTGGGAAGGTACCGAAATGTGGATGTGGGACCAGACAAATCGAAGATTTGATACAAGTAACCCAATCCGGCTATTGTATCTTGATGCCCCTGATAATTCAAACGTGTTTGTAGTCGGTGTATCCGCAAATGACCTGCCTATTTCCGGACAGTTTGATTGCTCATTCACTGATATCGCATTAATCAGCGATACTGAAGTAGTTTGGGATTGGATGCCTGATTCAGGTTATGTTCCATTCAGCCCACAAGCAAGTTTACATGAATTGACCGTCACGTTGGATACACTGCGGATGGGTGAGCCCAACTCCGCCTGTGCACTAACGGCTAATGTGCATAATTGTGGCACAGCAGGCGAATCCAGCGTTAACTTAAAACTACTCATTAATGGCAAGATGGTAAACAGCACCAGCTTCGAATTGTTAGCAAGTGGACAGGTCAAGTCTGTTACTTACACTTGGACTCCAACAGAGGGATACTACAACATAACCGCATACGCTACTCCAGTAAGTAATGAATCTAATGTCGCAGATAACGCTCGAAGCCGAATAATCCCCGTTAGCCAAAAAATCGCCGTTATCTCCGACAGTAGCGAGCTATGGACCACCCTGAACATACTTGACGAGATGAACATCAACTATGACTACTACTCTAACAGTGTACAAATCTACACAGCACAGCTAAGCATACTAAAACAATACCCAGTAGTAGTCTATTATAACAATGCCAGAAACATAACCAACGCTGAGGCATCTGCACTAAACGGTTACTTGGCGGGAGGCGGTATGCTTCTCGTCACTGGGCTGGATTCAGCAATGTATTCAGACTCAAAACTAGCGCGGGTAGCTCGCGTAATACCAAACGGCGATGACTACACCGAAAACAACCTGACCGTAGTAGAGTCTTCTCATCCCATAATGAATGGGCCATACGGGCGATTCCCAGCAGGATATAACGTTACAAATCTAAATATCGACAATGACGCTGTCAAAGCAGACACCGCACGGAATGCCACGGCAGTTGCAAAATTAAGTGATGGTTACGCAAAAATCGTTGTTACCGAGTCGCTTCCCGGAAAAGTAGTCTTCTGGAACGGCATTGGCGCAAGCGACTGGCTAAACAACCAAGACTGCAAAGCTATGTTCAAGAACACCCTGCTATGGTTCCTTGACGTTTCTGCGCCAACCACAACCGCCGACTACGACGGCCTGTGGCACACCACAGATTTCACAATTAACCTGTCAGCGTATGATTATTTCGGCGTCAACCAAACCTATTACCGCATAAACAACGGCGCAATAAAAACCCTATCAGCAGACGGCCAACCACAAATCACCGCCGAAAGCGCCAACAACACATTGGAATACTGGAGCACAGACCTCTACGGCCACACCGAAACACACCAATTCTTACAACAGATAAAACTAGACAAAACCGCTCCAGTAGTTACCCTCACCATAAACAACGGAGCAAAATACTCAAACACCCAAAACGTAAACATAGTATCAAACGCCTCCGATGCCTTCGCATTATCAATGCGGCTATCAAACGACAACTCAACTTGGTCAACGTGGGAAACGTATACAGCGACAAAAACGTGGTCTCTTACAAGTGGGGATGGCAGTAAAACGGTTTACGTTCAATTCCGAGACGAGGCAGGCTTAACTGTATCCTGTGATGCTTCGATACTTCTTGATACGACGGTGCCAACTGCAAATGCGGGCTGCAGCCAGACTGTTAACTTGGGCGAAGCTGTAGCCTTCGACGGCAGCGGAAGCAATGACGGCAACGGTATAGCAAGTTACAGGTGGACTTTCGGCGACGGTGCAACGGGCACAGGAGTCCAAGTAAGTAACGTCTATGGTAGCGTTGGAACTTTCAATGTGCGGTTGATTGTGGAGGACGCAGCAGGAAACACTGCTTCAGCATCAGTGAAAGTGACCGTGAGCTTCAAGCCAGCCGTTACTCCAACACCTACACCAACAGCTACGCCAACCACTGAACCGACAGTCACGCCAACACCCACCCCAACGTCAATGGTTACCCCAACGGCTTCTTCAACGGAGACTCCAATGATGGGCGCTGATAACACGCTTTGGACTATTGCAGGTGTTGCAGTTGTGGCTTTCTGTTTGGGCGCTGCCTGTGTTTTCGTTTTGATGAAGCTGCGCGCCAGACCCAAACTCTAACTTTTTTCCTTTCGCCGCTCTGTATTACAACCGTATTGCGGGTGGCAAGGCTTTTATGCGCTCACAGGCATCAACCCGTTAACCAAGACAAATATGGATTGAACCTGATGATACAAAAACAAAGTAGCGCAAAAAAAGTAACAGCGATCGCCATAACAGCGGCGCTTTACACGGTATTCTTCTTCCTGTCATACTCAATCACCCTGCCAAACTTTACCCTACTCTATCTACCAATTATCCTGTTAGGAGTATTCCCAGTCTGGTTCGGCTGGAGCGGCCTAATCGGATGCATGATCGGCGCCTTCATCGGCGGCGCATTCGTCGAAGGCTTAGGGTTCCTCGGTATATTCGAATCAGTCTGTGCCCTGATAATCTACCTCATTAACTGGACATTGATACCTAAAGGCGCCGCAGAAACCAACAGCAAAGGCAAACTAGCAGTTATGCTGGCAGTCTTAGGCGTAAGCTTAGCGGCTGGCACAAGCTACATACTATACCAGTACACCATACTGCCACAGCTATTCACCGCCGACGTTGCATTCGCGGTTTGGGTGCCAACGTTCCTGCTTAACTTGCCCATTGTGCTTATCGCTTGCCCAGCGCTTATCAGAACTATCTCGCCTAAAATGCGCACATGGGGCATGTACACTGGCAACTTCCGTGAATGGATGGCCAGAAGCAGAAACTGAAGCGGACTAAACCGCTCTCTCTTGCTTTCGTTTTGTACAATACTTTTAAGTTAAATGCCCGCCTTAACGCAGATTGACTAAACCATGAAACTGCGAATCCTAAAATTGACTCCCGAGCAATTCGCTGGGCTGCTTGGGGGAAAAACGGTATCCTTCGCCTCTAAATTGCCCTCTGATTTAGAAGTGCTCGACGTTAAAGCTGACCTTTTCAGCCGACAGGTATCTGTGGTTGTTAGAAGCGACAGCTTCGAGGACATATCTGAGTCAATGCAGATTCCGGAAATAACAGCAACCAGAGCAGCCCACACAGTTGCAGCCCCCGTACCCGCTCCCATCGAAGCCAAAACTGTAATGCCAACAATAAAACCCTCTGCGCCAGCCATGAAGGCTGAATCAAAACCTGAAATCACAGTCAGCGCTGCAATAGCCAAATCTCTCACGCCGCCATCAAACCGTTACGCTGCAAAAATGGAAAACGAATTCAGCCCAGAGCAACGCAAATTGCTGAGTTTCACCGTAAAAGAAAACTGCGTCGTGGTAAAGCCTGTGTCGTTTTTGAAGGCTGAATGGGACGACATTAACGAGACTGTTCGCAGCTTAGGCGGTAGATGGGTTAAGGGCGACATTATCAGTTACTGGGAGATACCGCTCGGTTAGGTTAGTCGAAAATTCTTTAAATAAGAAGTACATATTCAGAAGTTGAGTGAGTATCTATGGAGAATGAAAGACCATTAACTAGAGACGCGTTGATTTCAATGCAGGTTATCGATGCAAAGGGGCATCTGCTGGGTAAAGTAAAAGATGTTGCGTTTGCAATCGGCAAAAACGGCATCTCTTTATCCGTTGAGGGCGATGCAGGCCAAGTTAGGAATGTCGCGTGGGAAGAAGTGCAAGCAGCCTCCGACTTCATTATCCTTAAACCAGCACCGATGGCAACTCAGCCTGCTTATCAGCAAAGCAACCAGCCACAGCAGCAGGCGGCTCAGCCCGTTCAGCAAGCGCAAGCGGCTCAGACTGCTCCGCTTTGTCAAACCTGCGGTAAACCTTTAACTTGGATTCCGCAGTATCAGCGCTGGTACTGCTACAACGACAAGAAATATGCATAAAACGCGTTTTCTTCAATTTTCTTCCTCTCTGTTGTTTTTCTCTGTAGTTCTGCGTTCTGTCAGTGATACTGATTCTTTGAAAGAAGGTGCATGAGACGGTTTCTTCTCCACCGTCGGCTGCTTAAGAAAAGCCATCTTTTAAAAATTTAGAGAAAGGAAGTGTGTTTAATGCCCGATTGGTTTTTCAAGGATAGTAACTGAGCCATTCTTGCCCAATCGCAGCTGGCGTTCACCTTTAAAACTGGCGACATGTGCACCCTTAACTTCGATGACGTCACCGACATGAACCGTGTTAACCTGTTGATCCCAAAGGCACAGTAGAATATGTCCGGATTCGTCCTCGATGACTGCGTTTGAAACAACCGCGTTATCCCGGAATTGAGTGTGAACTTTAGATGGTTCAGCAACTTCTTTAACAGTTGCGTTAACGTTAATTTTTTTCATGCCTACGCGTAAGTCATCGATGTTTAGATGTGTGGGCGCCGGGTTCTGTTTTGCGATTTCTTTTCTTACTCTGCCGGTTTCCATCGAACTGTCAAACGATACATCTGTTCTGTGGAGGGTTTCGTTTGGTACTCTAAATTGAGCGACTACTTTGCCCTCTTTTGTTATTAGGAAAATCGATTGGTTACCTGCTTTCCCGCGGAATTCGACTGTTAGGTCTCCGACTGCCTTTTTGCCCTCATCCTTAGATCGTACTAAGGCGGAGAAGAGCTCTGTTGGGTAAACGTCATGCTGCGCTGCGATAAATGCAAGCTGGTCTTCCAGAGTTGGCTTCTTCGATTTCATCTTACATTATCTCCCCCAATTTATGGTTAGTTGTAGCGAATTATCTTGAAAAAAGCAAGTTAGTAGCTAGAAATTACCTTTTTCTTGATTCAATTCTGCATTTCTATTATAACCGCGTTACCTATATAGGTGTAACTGTACAGAAATCCATTTTTTAACGCATAACTCTTCTAGTTTTGCGCTGCATGCATCAAACTATGGCTTTAGTATCCAAAAAACAGAAAAACCCACACCGCCAATAATATTCATGTAGTTCATATTTTTGGTGTGTTAGCAGATGTTAGAAGAAGACCTGAAAGAAATAGAGGCGCTTACAAAGGTTAAACTAAAGAACCTAGACAAGTGCTTCTACCCCGATGCCGACGTAACGAAAGGACAAGTCATCGAGTACTACATTAAGATGGCCCCCAAGATATTGCCCGTCATAGCCAATCGCCCACTAGTGTTAACCCGCTACCCCGACGGAATAAAAGACGTCAAGCTAGGCAAAACAAGTTTCTTCGAAAAAAACGCGCCTGAAGGCACTCCTGACTGGGTGAAACGTCATACAATTTACTCACCTACTTCCAAACGCGATGTACACTACATAGTCTGCAACGACTTGGATACTCTTATTTGGCTAGCAAATTTAGCGGCGCTGGAAATCCACATGCCTTTTGCCACTACAGAAGATGTGGATCGACCTGACTTGCTGTTTTTCGATGTTGACCCTGAACCGCCAGCCACGTTAAGCGATGCTGCTGGGGTTGCGCTGCTTCTTCGGGATAACCTGCGTGAAATGGGCATGACGCCTTATGTGAAGACTTCGGGCAAAAAGGGCTTGCATGTTGTGATCCCTATCGTGCCCGAGTACTCGTTTGATGTGGTGAGGAATTTTGTGCATAAAGTAGGTATAGCGCTGGCAAAGCAGAATGACTTGGTGGTGTCGGAGTTTAAAGATACAAAAAAGCCGGGTAAAGTCTTCGCTGATTACCTCCAGAATTCGCCGATGCGCACGATGGTTATTCCCTACAGCCTGCGCCCGACGGCGGAAGCGACCGTATCTACTCCCTTAGAGTGGAGTGAGGTTAAGAAAGGATTAAACCCCTCTGACTACACCCTTAATAGTGTCCCAAAACGACGTGTTAATCCGTGGAAGGACATTTTTGAGAACAGATGTCACTTGGAGATTTAGTTATGGAGCAAGAACACGAACAGGAAACTTCAGAGCAACAGAGTACAGAGAAAGCCAGTGCGCCTGCGCCTAGCCGTTCAATCTGGTCCGGCTCAATAACCATCGGCCTCGTCAACGTACCCGTTAAATTATACTCGATGATTTATGACAAAGGCATAACTTTCCATTTCCTGCATAAAACCGACGGCCAACCAGTCAAATATGTGAAGATGTGCACTAAAGAGGACAAAATAATCCCCTGGAATGAGGTTGTGCGCGGCTACGAGGTCGCCAAAAATGAGTATATCACCTTTGACAAGAAGGAGCTTGATGCTGTGAAGCCGGAGTCGGATAAGCGCATAAGAATCAGCAAATTCGTCGATTACTTCTCAGTTGATCCAGTTTACTTCGACCGCACTTATGCGCTTCTGCCGGATAAGAGTAAAGACGCCTACAGCCTGTTGCTTAAGGCGTTGGAGCGCACAAATAAAGCCGGAGCAGGACGCATTACGCTGCGCACAAAAGAGTACCCGGCGCTTCTCCACACCTACAAGGGCGCACTGGTTCTGACTACGCTGCGGTATGCCTACGACGTGGTTGACCCAAGGGACTTTGAGAAGCTCGGCAAACTGGAGGAGCCGCAGAAAGCCGAACTTGACTTAGCCGTTAAAATCGTATCTGACCTCTCAGGCGACTTCGACATAACCGAATTCCAAGACACCTACATGCAACGCATACAGAAGCTAGTTGAGGAAAAACTTAAGGGCGAAAAAATCACAGTGGAGAAAGCCCCCGAAGTCGAAGCAAAAGGCCTCATGGTTGCGCTACGGGAGACGCTTAAACAGCTGGAACAGCAGAAATGAGCCGCCACCGCATCTACAAACCAATGCTTGCACTGGCAGCAAACGACGCCTTCACCGATAAGGACTGGATTTATGAAATCAAATGGGACGGCTTTCGCGCAATCGCCTACGTTGAGCAGCCGTTTAGCCTTAGGAGCCGCAACGGCAAGGAGCTTAAACAGAATTTTCCCGAGCTACAGCAGATAACTGGCCTCGCCACAGACGTTGTGGTGGACGGAGAAATCGTGGTCATGGCGGAGGGTGCACCGGATTTTCAGGCGCTGCTAAAGCGGGGACAAGCGGTTTCAGTCGGAGAAATCACTCGACAGTCGCAGCGTTCACCCGCAATCTACATAGTTTTCGACATTTTAGAAAAAGACGGCAAACCCCTCGTTGACCTGCCATTAATGGAGCGCAAAGCAATCCTTAAAGACTCCCTAAAAGAGGGCGCAAACGTGCTCCTCTGCGATTACATAGAGGAAAAAGGCGAAGCTTACTTCAAACTGGTTTTAGAAAAGGGTTTAGAGGGAGTTGTAGCTAAGAGAAAGGATAGTTGCTACGAGGAAGGCATGCGAACTGGGAGCTGGCTTAAAATAAAGAAGCTAAAAACCGCCGACTGCATAATCTTTGGCTACACATGCGGCGAGAACGTCAGGGCGGAGACCTTCGGCGCGCTAGTATTAGGCCTCTACGATGAAGCGCAGAAACCAGTTTACGTCGGAAAAGTCGGCACAGGGTTCACACAGGAAATGCTGCGCATATTGGTAGACAAATTTGAAAAGATAACAACTGAGGAGGCCCCGTTTCGCGCTGAAAGCGGCGACAAAGTTACTTGGCTCAAACCACGCCTCGTCTGTGAGGTAGCCTACCAAGTGGTAACAAAGGATGGGAAACTGAGAATGGCGCGTTTCAAACGATTAAGAGACGATAAACCACCCGAGCAATGTACGCTCGACCAGTTAACACAAATACAGCCAAAAACCGAGACGCCGGTGGAAGCACAGAACCCAAAGCAGCTCCAACCCGCAGATGCCAAGTTGTCAGAGTACGCTTCTAAACGCAACTTCCAAGAAACCCCCGAACCCGCGGGCACAGCAGAAAACAAAGAAACCCTAATCTACGTTATCCAAGAGCACCACGCTAGCCACCTGCACTGGGATTTAAGGCTTGAAAGCGGCGGCGTACTCAAAAGCTGGGCAGTACCCAAAGGCATCCCCGAAGAACCCAAAGTGCGGCATCTCGCAGTAGAGACCGAAGACCACCCCTACGAGTACGCAAGCTTCGAAGGCACAATCCCAAAAGGCCAATACGGAGCGGGTACAGTGAAAATTTGGGATAAAGGCCACTATAAAACCAAGGTCTGGGAACCAAACAAGATCGAGGTCACTTTAGAAGGCGAGCGTTTACACGGTAACTATGTTCTTGTTCGCTTGAAGAAATCTGAGGACAACAAGAACTGGCTGCTGCTTAAGGGAAAAGACGGTCATGGCTAAGCTACACTTGGGCACGATTGGCTGGAGCTACGACTTCTGGAAAGGCCCCTTCTATCCACCTAAAACAGCTTCAAAGGACTTTTTAGCTTACTACTCAAGCAAATTCAACACGGTTGAGGTTGATAGCACATTCTACCGCATACCCTCAGAGAAGACCGTTGCTAATTGGCGGCTTCAAGTGCCAGACGGGTTCCTGTTTGCGCTCAAGTTTCCGCAGGTGATCACCCACATTAAGGCTCTTAGGGACTGCGAACGCGACACCGTTATATTTCTTGCTAGAGCAGAGTTGCTTGGCGACAGGCTGGGGCCAATGCTGCTCCAGTTCCCACCCAACTTCACAGCCTCTCACATGCCAGATCTGGCTACTTACCTCACTAAACTGCCTAAAAAATACCGATACGTCGTCGAGGTACGAAACAAAAGCTGGTTAACCCCAGATTTAACCTCTCTATTACGGGAAGAAGGGGTTGCGTTGGCTGGCACAGAAAAATCGCTGACAGCAGAAACAGAGGCAACCGCGGATTTCATCTACATGCGCTGGGAGGGCGACCGCAAAGCAGTCAATGGGCTAAAGGGAGAAATTGAGATTGACCGATCTGCTGATCTTCAGGCGTGGGCTAATAAACTTAAACCAATACGAAGCAGAGGGATGGAGGCTTTTGGTTACTTTGGCAAGTACTTCTCTGGATTGCCTCCGTCAGACGCAAAGACGCTAAGTAAACTAATAGTTGACTCGGCTGATTGAATCCCTGTTTGGCGCTTTTAAATAAAGGAGGGGGAGGTGCATCTTAGGTAGGTAGGTCCATTAACTCAGAATCCTCAGCACGTTTTAGCGTAACATTTTTTTCAAGCCGAAGATTTAACCATTCAAGAGTAAGTGTCAAAAAGAATGCTATTCAATCAGATACAGGAGCACGGCGACAACTTCAGCTACCTCGTAGCCGACGAGGAAACACTTGAAGCGGCAGTGGTTGACTCCAGCTACAACGTCCATGCAATCATCAAGGCAATAAAAAAGAACAATCTACAACTCAGATACATTATAAATACGCATGGGCACTCCGACCACACAGCCGGCGACCATGAACTCAAGCAGGCCTTCAGTACAGCGAAAACCGTTGCCCACAGACAAAGCCCAAGATCGGCTGACGTCAAAGTAGACGACGGAAGCCAACTAGAAATCGGCGCAGTCACCATACAAGTAATCCACACCCCCGGTCACACTCCAGACGGAATCTGCCTATTAATAAACAAAGAGACGCTGCTAACCGGCGACACCCTATTCGTAGGCGAATGCGGACGAATTGACCTGCCGGGAGGGAACTCAAGGCAGCTCTACCAGAGCCTATTTGGAAAAATCCTCAAGCTCCCAGACACCGTAGAAGTTTATCCGGGCCACGATTATGGAGCTAAACCCTCCTCAACCGTAGGCTACGAGCGACAAAACAACTACGTCCTGACGCCCCGAAGCGAAAGAGAATTCGCTGATTTTATGAATCAACCCTAACCCTACCATGTCTTCGTCGAGGAATAGCTGCTAAAATAGCAAACAGTAATAGCACAATCAGCACGGGTACAGCGATTATTGGTTGAGCTAAAACGGTGAGCATCATGAGCAGAAACTGTATCGCCGCGCTATCCGTTAAAGTTTGAGGCGGCTGATTCTGCATGGAAACAGGTAAATCCACGTAGTTTATGTCGCTGGGCAACGAAACAAACGAGGCATTAAGCCAGCGGCTGACTGGATGAAAGCCCGTTTCGCTTTGCATCCAAGCAAAACATCTGGCTACGGAATAAGCGTCCAACGTTGAAACCGCCTTCGGTGACGCAGCGAGACTGTAAATTGAATACATCAAATCATCGGTGTAGTTACAGTGGCCCAATCCGAAGCCGTGGCCTAACTCGTGCATGGCAATGTTTTGCATGTCAACTCCCCGCATCATGGTACCCTGACTTGTCTGTACAGCTAAACTAATTGTACAATTCTCAATCGAGCTATCGCCGTTTACGTACGTTTTTGCGAGCCCCACTTCGTCAGAGCTATTGCTGAGCGAAGACTTCGTCCAATTAATGTATAAGTCGTAACCCGGCATCGACATATTCGACACTGCAGATTGAACTGTTACACCTGAAAGGTAAGAGTACGCTGGATAATTTGTGGCAAAAGCGGCGAATGCGTCGTTCCACTGGCCAACAGCCCGCAGTGAATCATTAACGTAGCTGCCCCGCCACCAAGATTCATCCTCTGATGTAACCAAAAGCACGGACAATGAGGAGCGATTCCAAGCAAAGCCTTGAATGTCAATGACGTAAGTCTCCTGTCCCATAACAAAAGGCCCATTTGCAGAACAGAAACCCAAAACCAAAAGTGAACACAACAAAACAGTGTAAAAAACGCGCATGCTACTAAATAAGAAACAAATCTGTACTCTTTAAATTTGCTTACAAGTTACCCTAATTACCCAAATCGTTATATCCCAATACTTGTTTATTACCAAATAAGCTATAACAGCTGCAAGAGCCTTAGGCATGCAAGCACCTGTGTATACAAATCAAGCAGAACAAGCAGACAAAAGTTAAAGAACTTAGATCAGTATAGTGAGAAATGCAATGAAACTCTATTTTATGCGGGTATTAAACACGAGACTTACTATCCTGCATGCTAAAAGTTCTGTAATCCAAATAGCAAAATCTTATAGAACAGGTGAACGGAGATAACCCGATGACTACTCTTGCATCAGATGTTATCTCAATCATTCTACTAACGGTACTGCTCATTTGGTCCGCTTATAACGGCTCAATCATCTACATAGGCATCAAACAGAAACGTCAACAGGCAAAACAAAGCCGAATAGACCAAGAGCAACCGCCTGGAAGCACTGGGCTTAGCTACTCAATTATTGTTCCCACAAAAAACGAGGCCTCCGTAATCCGTCGATGCCTAGACGGAATCTTAAACATCGATTACCCAAAAGACAAACTTCAGGTAATAGTAGTTGACGGAAACTCTGTCGATGAAACACTAAGTATATGCAAAGAATTTGAGCAAAAATACCCCCAAACCTTCACTGTCATTTCCGAAAAAGCCACGCATGGCAAACCTGCAGCGCTCAACCTTGCAGTAACTTACACCACAAACGACATAGTGGCTGTCTTCGATGCAGATAGTGTTCCCCATAAAGATGTACTGCGCAAAGCAACAGGCTACTTCGCAAACGCAAAAATAGACGCCTTACAGGGAAGAACATCATCGATTAACGAGAGAACTAACGTTCTTACGCGGTTGATATCACAGGAAGAGAAAGCATGGTACCAGATGCTGCTTGCAGGACGCGAAAAGCTGCAATTGTTTGTCCCATTAAATGGTACCTGCCAATTCGTAAGACGCCCCGTACTGCTAGAATTTGGCGGTTGGGACGAGAACTCGCTTACTGAAGACGTAGAATTAGCAGTGCGGCTAATAGAGAAAAACCACTCCATAAAGTACGCGGAAGACGTCTGCTCCGATCAGGAAACCCCCACTATGCTTAAGAGCCTGTTTAAGCAGCGTATCCGCTGGTACCGAGGATACATGGAGACCGCGCTCAAGTATGGCCGACTGCTTGACAAAATTAACAGAAGAACCTTAGACGCAGAGTTTTCCCTCGCTGGACCATTCATGATGGTGGTTTCACTTCTAAGTTACATCAATTGGTTCATAATCATAGTATTCCTGTCTCAATCTACACCAATCATTAACTTCACTGGCTTAGTCATTGCATTGACAGCTGTTTCTCTTGTCTCCATAGGAATAGGATTAACTGCATCCGAAAAACCTATCAAACCCAAAAATATACTGTGGATTCCCTCAATCTACATATACTGGCTAATGCAAATGTGCATTGCTGGGTGGGCGTTCCTTAAACTAGTGACAAGAAGTAAAAGGGAATGGAGTAAGACCGCGAAGAATGGATCTCAAGCACCAATCAACAAGAGAGGAGTACTCTGAATACATGACGGGTGATACTAGCGCTTGAGAGTTTGCTTTGTTTCCTCTTATCCGCCTAATCGAGCACGGTTAAGCGAATACGCTGAAACCTTAGTCGAGGAATTAGCTAAACGCCCAAGCATAGAAAAAATATATGTTATCGCAGACAAAGAACTATACACCCACACCCAAATCATTACAAAGAAAAACCCAAAAATCGAGATTATACGCGCTTGGAGCGCAGATAACCCGCTTTCAATCTTTAAAGTGCTCTATTACGCTAACAAACTCAAACCTGACGTTCTGCATTTTAACGTTCACTTCCAGAGCTACGGCAAAAAGCGGCTAGCAAACTTTACAGGATTCCTACTAGTTCCGCTTTCAAGACTACTTCACATAAAAACAGTTGTCCTACTGCATAACTTGGGCGAGAAGGTTGATCTGCGAAAGGTCAATATGAAGCCATCTTTCGTTAACCGCGCTGGAATTATGGTTGCAACCAAGATGCTGCTTTCCGCCCAAGCAACAGTTGTTCCAGTGCAGTTCTACGCTAAATTCATCAGGACTAAACACCATAAAAGTAACGTCAAATACATACCGCATGGAACAGCCACATACACTGACCACGAATACATGCATAAAGAAAAACGCATTCTAATGTTCGGTCACATGGGGCCATCAAAAGGTCTCCCGGTAATGCTGAAAGCGTTTAAAGAAATCACCCAAAAAAACCGTAACGTTGCGCTTATAGTAGCTGGTAGCAGCCACCCAAATTACCCGCATTACTTAGATAGTCTCAAAAAAGACGCTCCCGCAAACACTCGATTCTTAGGTTACGTCCCTGAAATGAAGCTCTCCAATGTCTTTGAATCCTCCGACTTAGTCGTGTTACCCTACTTAACCGCAACTGGCACAAGCGGCGTATTCCACATGGCCTGCGGATACGGAAAACCCGTAGTTGCATCCAACTTGCCTGAAATACGGGAACTAGTAGACTCCGGCGCCTCAGCGATTCTGGTTCCACCAGGCAACACTGAATCTTTAAAGAAAGCGGTGGAAGAAGTGCTGTCAAACGAGAGACTAGCGTCAAAGATGAGTCTACGCAACCTTTTCTTCGCCAAAAAAGAAAGCTGGCGCTCAGTTGCTGCGGCATACGAAGAAGTCTACCTTACACTCAACAAGCAAAAACTAACAACGCAACCAGTAACAGCACAAGAGGAAGAAGTGTTTGTCGCAGTGCCGAATACACCCTATCCCCTGTATGAAAAACCTCAAAAAACGAAAGCATAACTCACCTACCCTCCCCAGCGGTACCTTCCCCTCCCTTATTTAAAGAGCGCAAACTAGCCTTGGTTGCTTTTTGGTGAGCTGTTTGCTGCTATAAGGGAAATCTTTTAAGCCCTAAAGGCACCATTTTTAAATAGATTGAACCGAAAAAACCTGTTTATACCATTTCTAGCTTTCTTACTGCCATTGCTGATTAGGTGTATCCCTGAATTAATAATGGGTCCCTACCTTGTTGGATTTGACGTGACCGCTCACTATGTGCCAACGACCCTGCTTTGGCTACAGGGCGATGTTACTTTCGGCAGCTTCTTCGGCACCGCACCGTTGCTCTACACGCTAACCACGGGTTTAACCGTTTTGTTTGGGTCTGTAACTGTTGCCCTGAAAGTGCTTCCGCCGGTGCTTCTGGGCTTCTTGGGTTTCTCAGTCTACACGTACGCTCGCCTTGGTGTATCTTGGTCACAGAAGAAAAGCCTGTTCGTAGCCTTGCTTGGTGCACTGTACTTTGTTGCTCTGCGAATCTCTTGGGATGCCCTGCGTGAGGAACTTGCGGTAGGTTTCCTCTTTTTAGCTTTAACGGCGGCTTCCCTAATAGTGGCCGGCAGAGCGCCTAGGAAGAATATCGTTTTTCTATCGTTGGCTTTGGTTGCTGTTATACTGGCTAATCAGGTAGTTGCGGTCCTTGCACTTGGAATAATAGTCTTAAGCATCATCTATCTGCTCTTTAAAAAGAGCCGAAGTATCGCATTACGGGTCGCTGTGCCGTCGCTACCTGCAATCGTCGTGTTTCTCGCAGTTTTCTTTTTGAGCCCCAGCATCCCTGAGTACCGTTTGATATTCGGTTTTCCCGACAGCTCTGACGGCTGGATAGCAATATTTGGGTACGCTTCATATCCCGATATGCTTGCAAGCACCGCAGTCTTCTACCTTTACTGTTTCGGATTTCTATTGCCACTAGCGCTTCTAAGTGTCCGCCGCTTCAAAAACCTGCAGATGCGAATCTGGGTTATACTGATCTTGATAGCGGCGTTTATTCCAATCGTGAGCCCCAGCGGTTTACGCATAGCCATGCTTTTGACTTACCCCTTAGCGTTCTATGCAGCAGAGGGTTTAAGCAAATTAAGGACTGTCCGCTGGAAGAACTGCAGGAAGCCACTTTTCACTGCGGGGATAGTATACCTTGTTGCGGTAACCTCAGTTTTAGGATTGGGCTTCATGACGGCTTCCGCTACAGCGGCGTTTCCCTATTATAGCTCCCCAGTTAACACACATCTAAACCAGATACCCTCATCAATGCTGCAGAATACAGTGGCGATTTACGATTGTCCAAGCGTAGAAAACGCCGTAAAATGGCTTAAAGAAAACATGACAGAAGGCGATGCTTTGCTTGCGCACCGTGCATTCTACGGCTGGGCACTCTTAAGCTTAGAAAAAACCCAAGTTATACTCTACGAATACGATAATCCCTCAGATGCAGCCGCAGCAAACGCCACCGCAGGCTACAACAATCTCTACTTAATCTGGTGGATTAACGGAAAAGGCTGGTATAATCTACCATCGATTCCCTCTGTTTTCCATGAGGTTTATCAAAGCGGCGACATCGCAGTCTACATTTATAAGCCATAAATGTAGCGACCAAGCACTAAATGGATATGCTTAAGTTTCGGATTTAACTTTCATACTGTAGTAATCCGCCCTCGTTAATCGGGGTGCGTTTGTTTTAGGGAGCGCGAAATTATTAGAGTAAATTCTGATGTAGCTGCTTGCAGCAAATTAAAATTAAAGCGTACGGAGCGGCCTAAGGCTTGCTAGAGATTAAGCCGCAGCTGTCAGTGGTTATCCCTGCTTACAACGAAGCAGAACGAATAGAAACCACACTCAGCAACCTAATCTCTGCTGATAACCGACTTTTCAACAGAACCTGCGAGGTCCTAATCGTGATGGATGGCTGCACAGACAACACACCGCAGGTTGTCAAAGAAATCATAAACCAATGCAAAAACGCAACCGCACTGGTCTTCCCCCAGAGGCTAGGTAAAGGCGGCGCTATCATGCAGGCGCTTAATTACACCCGCGGCGACGTTATCGCTTTTATCGACGCCGATGGTTCGATTTCACCTTCTGAATTACGTCGGCTAATCGAATTAACAGACCTCTATGACTTAGTAATCGGTTCCAGATACCAGAAGAACTCTAAACTTGAAAGAAACCGCTCCTTCAAGCGGACGATGATGAGCAGAGCATTCAATGTTGTAGCCAAGTTGATGTTTTGGCGCTTAAGAGGCATAAGAGACACACAGTGTGGAGTAAAGGTCTTCTCTAAACACTTGATTGATACAATACGCAATGATTTTCTCATAACCGGCTTCGGGTTTGATGTCAACTTGATTTATTCCTCACTAAGTTTCGGCTACAGAGTAAAAGAGGTAGGCATAAAATGGATGGATCGAAAGGGCAGCAAGCTATCAGGCGGATTATTGAAGCATGGCTTTGTTATGTTTTGCTCTCTTCTACGTCTTAGGCTCTACTACAGCCGATTTAGGAAAATTTTATATTCTAAGCTCTTTGAAGTTCTTAGTAGAGCTTTTTATTCGTGGTCGAAAATTTGAGCAGGCAAGCTTCTATCGTTGAGGAGTGCTCTCCGTACACATTCATCAGTTCACAAAGCAACGCGTCCAAAGGTATCTCAGTTCTTATCCCAACGTATAATCCAGACATCGAAGACATCAGAGAAATCCTAATTGCCCTGTCTAATCAGCAGTACCCAGCTTTTGAGGTAATAATCGCTAACGACGGCGAAGACTTCTACAATAACGTCCAAGACCTAATATCAGCCAAGAACCCCAATTTCCACTACATAAACAACCCGACGCGCCTAGGCCTCTACGGCTCAATAAAGGCGAACATGAAGTACTGCCAGCATGACCACATACTGGTGCTGGAGCAAGACATAATACCGCTCAATCCACGGTATCTTTCTAATCTTGTCTCTCTCAAGGAGGAGTCACCAGCTAACGTCGTCACATCTAAGCTGGTTATAGCTGCCGACACCGACTACAAGAAATACATTTTCTATAAACGGCGAATCGCGAACCTCGAAGTCTTCGACCGAGAAAACATGGATTTATCCTCAAACGCCTCCGAAGAAACTGAAATAGCATTCACAAAAGCCGACCTACTTGACAAACGCGTCCTGTCCGAGTTGTTTTCAAAAGGCTCCAAGAACGTATTCACTGCTCAAGACATCATTTTAACCTCGATCGTTCGCGAGGACAAAAAATTAGTCACCAGCGACGCCACAGCTTGCGAAATAGCACAGCGTGATCCAAACCAGTTAGTTTTTTTCTTAAAAAAAGAGTTCCTCTACGGCAAATCCGTTTTCGATGCATGGCGGCATTCAAACAGGGAATGGTTGCAGAAAACAAGCTACTTCAGGGAGAAAGCGTTGCGGATTTTGTTTCTCGGTTTAGAAACAGCGGCTGTGCTGGCGCTTGTTATGTCCCTCTTGTTTGGTGTAGGGTTCCTGCAGTTACCGCTTTTGGCGGTGGCTTTAGGTTTGGGCATTTTCTATTCTCAGGCGGTATTGGTGCGAATAGGATTCTGGCGGTATTGGCGCTCCACCCGAAGGCTAGCTGCTTTTTTTGCTTCAGGTATAGTAGTGGTTCTTCTTGATGTTGCATATGCATTGGGCATCATACGGAGGCTGATCTAGCATGCAGATGAACGTAGCATTGTTAGAAGCGCCTAACGCGGAAACGGGCAAGAGCGCCATAGTAATAGTCACCTACAATAAGGTTCCGAACTTCGCTATCTTCGAGGAAGCTACCGACTCGGTCGACTATATAATCGTCTGCGACAACAGCTCTGACCCTCACGTAATCGACGATTTATCAGGTTACTGCCAGCGTCACTCAAAATTTATCTATATACAGAACAATGCCAATTTGGGTATCTCAAAAGCCTACAACAAAGCCGTCGCATATGCCCAGCAGCTTGGTGTCTACTGGCTTTACTTTTTCGACGATGACGCCAACTTTGACGTAGCATGGTTAAGAGCGGCAAAAAAGGCTTGGCTGGAGTTAGAAGCGCAGAATAAACCTGTAGGCCTTTTGGCGCCCATAATCACCAATGATAAAGCATACATGCATTCAACCCTCGGGTTCCGGGGCAGATACTCGGTTATAGCTTCAGCTATCACTTCAGGGATATTTACGACAGTTGATGCTTTCAACCGGTGTGGCGGCTATAACCCAGACTATTTTGTGGACTGGGCTGATTTGGAATTATGCCGACGTATGAAGCAATGCGGATGCTCTGTTATTCGCCTAAATGAGGTTTTCATCTACCAAGCGTTTGGGCGAAACCTGAAAAACAGTAACATACGCAACAGGCTCATCAATACCTACATCAAGTCCTCTTCGGTGCTGAGTCTAAAACTAAACAAATCAAACACCCTGTCCACCTATTACTCAGTATACTCAGTTTCCCGCTACAAAGACCAGAAGGTCAGCGCTTTATGGACCATGAAGCACTCGGGTATAAAGAACCTTGGATTCCGGCTGTTTTTGATACTTATGCATCATGTGGTGTTACCTAAAATCTTACTGAAAGAAGTACTCTACCCAAGCAGAGGATAAAGCTCAATGGTGAATCGGAAACTTATCCTACTGTACGTCGCCATAGCCGTTAACTTGGCGCTGGCTATGCTGCCGACTTATGATGCAGTTAACATAAGAGCGTGGATCGCGCTGGGTTCCTCTATCACGAGTGCGGCGCCGGTTATGGCTAATAATGTCTGGCCGGGCGGGTTCTTTTCGTTCATGGCTTTCACGCCCATGTACCTAAGCTACGTCCAATCAGGCTTCAACGTTTACCTATCTGTGGTAACGCTGAAACTCATCCTATTCACTTTCACTATCCTCACAGCCTTACTGCTGTACCGCATCACCCAGAAGGTTAAGCCTGAATACGCATACACTGTGCTGCTCTTCACGCTACTTAACCCAGCGATTTTATATGTTAACTATTTTTGGGCGCAAATAGACATTCTGCCCGTTTTCTTCTTCACCTTGGGCTTTGCGCTGTTGCGGTTCGTGGATTTTGGTCAAAACAACTACAAACGCTACCTAGTGGGGTTCCTTCCGATAATTATAAGCGCATTCATCTACCGCTACGCGCTAGTTCTATTACCCGCAATGGTGTTTTTTGACTCTGGCACCGTAAAGCAGCGGTTTTCAGCTTTATTCATTGCCGGTGCAGAAGTCGCCGTTTTCTTTGGAATTGAGTACCTGCTCTTCAGGGGTGGCCTGTACAATTACGTTGGCGCATTATCCGGCTCAGTTATTAACATGTCGGGGGTGCAGGGATTCCAGTACTGGCTCAATATCCCTCTGATTCCATACGTTGCTTTCTTATGTGTGCTGGGGTTTGCCGTTCCGCTCTTGCTCAAGCAGCTCAAATATGTTGAATCAGCAGTTCTTTTCCTTATTCTGCTGCTATTCATCTATACCTCTGCAGTGCCGTTGGCGGACTACTTCCTGTGGCTTTACCCCATAGGTGTGTTTTTAGCTTTAGAATCCGCATCGAAACTCTCCTTTAACAAACGCCTTATCCTGACTGGTTTACCGATATATGTAGCGTTATTCTTCATCAGCCTGCTTATCGGAAATGGTGTTCAGACGGGGCCCTTCTACTTCGCTTATCCCCTGCTTTATCTGGATGTACCGCTGTTGGCTGCTTCAAGCGAAATGTACTACACTGGCGTTTTTGTGTTCAACCTGTTCCTAATAGCCACAGTTGTTGTCTTGTCCCTGTTTTGCCTCTCCAGAGCAAACCGTGTACAAACAGGCTTCAACATTCCATCGAGGAAGCTGATGCACTGTAAGCAAGGCTTAAGCAAAAAAACCACGGGTGCCCTGACGATTCTGAGCATAATCATTGTCTTGATAGGTTTGGGTTTCAATGCATGGTACTCTCAACCGGTCAAGGCATCTAACGAAAATGTTTTTCCCCTATACCTCTTCCCAGCTAACAGCATCTACGACTCGATGCCCATAGGACAAACCTATTACCTTTCATGGAATGGGCTTGTTGTGTATAACAACGGGTCTGCGCCTATCTCATTTAACCATGCGCTGAACCTTCAGAACGTCAACTTCACCGCAGATTTTAACCTCACAGCTGACTACTACGGCAACTATGACCTGCTAAGAGCTGACAACTACATCATGGGAATAGACATGCAACCCAAAGTTGCAACGTTCAATCTTAGCGCAGTCGAACCCACAGACTACTCGGGGTCTAAGCCGCAGACCACTAATACATCAATCTTCGACAATCAAACACAGATATACACTTTCAACCCTTACTCCTCGGTTTCCTACAGGCTTAATCAATCCCAAACAGGCGACTACTACACTGCAGCCTTCAAGTTCACTAACAGCAGCCTTCCCCAAAGCCTACTTTTCCACTTTAGCAACTCCAAATTCATCTTTGACTACATGGTTTCAAATAGCATGCAGTGGGTTTTCTACTACGATTTAGAGGCACATAATTCAACCGCCTACGCCAGCGGATACGCAGTTGCTCCCAGTGACGGCTGGAACCTTCTCGTATTCAAAAACAACGGCACACACTTCAACGCGTGGGTAAACAACAACTCATTCAGCGTGAAAGGCGACTTCTTGAGTGAAAACACCGATCTGCTTGTCACCTCATACATACAGGGCAAAGCTTCATTGCAAACGGGCGGCGCCATATCTCAACTGTACTCTTGCCCGTCACAACCAGTGACAGACACAAGCTACCTATTCTACCTCAACATGGACGAACAGCGCCGCGTAGAAGAACCAATACGCTCATCCACGATAAAACTTGCCCTGCAAACCTCACCCCAAGAAAGCTCAATCACATTGGACAATCACCAATGGGTGATCGATCAAGTGGACTCGCTGTACTTTGGAAAACTAACCGGCGGCGCCTATGGCTTGTCAGTGGCACTTAACCATCTGGAGCTGTCACAGAGAAGCTACGGATACTACCTTGTGCCCGTGTACTTCGCGGTTGTAGTCCCGTTCGCGGTTGCACTTTTAAGTTTGCCGCTGCTTTTTAGGCGACGGGGAATCGCCGCTGATTAGCCATCGCTTGGAAGGTACCTCTGCCGGTGTAATGGTGCCTGACTAGAATTCTGCGGTGCCTGTTGACGGCGGCTAAACGCTGGATTAGCATCCTGTTCACCTCAACATATTCTCTAACAAACCCGCTCTGACCCGCAAGAGCGTGCTTTAACGCGAATAGCTCGAATCTTGCAAAAATAAACAACCATACGCCGGCACCCGACACTTTTAGCTGAATCGCGTGGTGATTAACAAGGTGGAACCTATGTGTCCGTCTATCTAACGCCTTAACGTTTGTTGTTCTGCCGCCTCGATGAAGCACCCTCACGTCGGGGGCAAAAACGTTCCTGTACCCAGCTATGGTTAATCTCCAGCCAAGGTCAACGTCGTCAAAGTTGAAACTTAAACTGCCATCAAAACCGCCTATCTCAAGCAACGCCACTTTTTCAACGGCGAAAAATGCGCCTCGAAGAGACGGCAGCTGCTCATAAATCAGGCAGTCTCCTATCCGATTCAGTTTTTCGCCCGCGCATCTTATGACTGCATGGTAGACGCCGTTTAAGCGGATTATTCTGTCACCTGCCGAATCAACTATGTTTGGGTCAGCGTACCTTAGCAGCAGGGGCTGGATGCTTTGGATGCTGCTGTTAAGTTTGTCTATCAGGGGTGTGATGTCTTCGGTGAGGACTATGTCGTCGTCTGAAAAGATGAGGTTGCTTGATTGCGCCGCTGCGGCTCCGATGTTTCTTGCCTGCGCAAGTCCCGGGTCTTCGTCGAGGATGATTATGGTTGCTTGGCAGCACCGGCTGTTAGCGTCAAGTATGCGTTGAAGGGCTCCTTTGTTTAATTGTGTTCTCTGTTTAGTGCTTGTGACTATGATGATTTCGTATTCTGCCTTAATGTGAGCAGTTGACTGGATAAAATCTTCAAGCTGGCGGTTAGGGAAAAGTCGAGGCGCCACTATTATGCTCATTTCGGGCGCATGCTTAGACGGGTTTGAAGAAAACAGCACCCTCATTTAGGCTGCCTCGCCTGCTTTCTTGCTGCAACTACGCCAAAGCCATAGTACGGCGCCCTATCAATCAATCGAACCACAAGGTAGCTTACGATGTTTGCAACTGCACGCAGATTGGCTCTCCAAGGCACATTCTGAAGCATACCCGAGAAGACCACAGCCCAGAATCCAACAATAGGCGTCTCCATAACCACGTTTCCATTAGTTTCCAATGC
>JAAYYI010000068.1 GCA_012515445.1 Candidatus Bathyarchaeota archaeon
AAGCCAGATTTTAGGCATTGCTTATCGACAAGACGGCAAAGTCATAGTTAATCAAAAAAGGCCTTTCATAGAAAACCTCGATGAGCTGCCCTACCCAGCCTACCACCTAGTTGACATGGAGAACTATTTGAGCAACAAAAAAATCGGCTACCGAAGCTTCCAAGACCGCGCCATATCCATGGTTACCAGTCGCGGTTGCCCGTTCAACTGCTGTTTCTGCGCTGTGCACCTGCACATGGGTCAGGGCTTCAGAGCGCATTCGGCAAGCTACGTGCTAGACCATATTCAACACGTCGTTGACAAGTACAAAGTGAAAAACATCTTTTTTGAAGATGACAACTTGACGCTTGACCTTAAACGGTTTGAAGCCATATGCGACGGCATAATTGAGCGGAAAATCAAGATTGGCTGGGAAACCCCCAACGGCGTCCGTGCAGACCGTCTTCCAATGGAACTGCTGAAGAAGATGCAGCGGTCGGGCGCTGTCAGCGTTTTCGTCGGCGTTGAATCAGGCGACCAACAAATTCTCGACCGCGTTATCGGCAAAAGCCTTGACCTCAACCGCGTAGTGGAATTTGCAAAGAACGCAAAGGAAATCGGCTTGAAAACTGGTGCTTTCTACATTATTGGTTTTCCAGGCGAAACCAAGCAGAACATGCAACGCACCGTGGATTTTGCCCTGGAGCTTAAGCGGAAGTACGATGTGGGTATGCACTTGTTCATGGCTACGCCCTCGTATGGCACGCGGCTTTTTGAGGAGTGCAAGGCGAAGGGGTATATTGCGCAGGATTTGTCTTGGAACAGTTTTGCTCAGGCTCGACAGACAAGGGGTGTTCCGTTGATTACTACAGGCGAGTTTACGCCTCAAGAAGTCAAGGAGTTAGCCGCTAAAGCGTTGGCGGAATACAAACGGATACACTTAATCAACCTGTTTAAGCATCCGTGGAAAGCGTTAAAGACAATTTACGCTCAGCCGCAACTGGTTGGAAAATACTTAAAAAACCTTTTTGCTTAACCAAATGACCGTTTTTAGCACCCTTCATAAATCATACTAGCGGTTAACGCACTTGTTAAGCCCAGTTTTGCTAATTGGCGCTTATTAGATAACAGGGAACAAGCGTTAAATATACCTTCATCCGCCATTTTCCTTTAAGGGAAAGGCTTTGAAACGGTCAATAAGCGTTATCATAGGGTTAATTCTGATTCTGGTTATGTTGGGTTCTGAAGCGACAGTTCCTCTTATGAATGTAGTAACCGCTTCGCCTTGGCAGGAAAAGACGGATTTAAAAAACATCGTTGAAGGTTTGATGACGACTACCTCTTTAGCGGATCAAGTGGATACTGACTCTGATGGGCTATATGATAAAGTGGAAGTTGTTATAGGTACAGATTTCAGCAATTAACGATTCGGATTTTGATAATTTACCTGACTTCTACGAAGTGCAGAACGGGTTAAACCCCTTGAGTGCAGATTCAAATAGTGACGGATTACCCGACTACTATGAGGTAACTAATGTCTCGCTGGACTTTGATGGCGACAATGTGGCTAACGCTTGGGATTTCGATAACGATGCGGATGGTGTGAACGACGCAGTAGATCTCTCACCGTTTGCAAAATCAAACTTGGATAACTATTTCCAATTCAACATAAGTACGAATGGACAAACTCCCTACGTTACTTTTCAAGTAAGGCCAAACCAGACGGAGTACCTGAGGCTCTTAAACAAGTATTGGGATTGGGTTGCAGACGATAAGGGAACAATGAAAGACCTTGATAAATCCGCCGAGGACCTGCATCTTGTGCCGATGCTTAATATAACCGCCAATGTCACCCCCAACCAAGCGGACGTAATCGAATAGCATCACCACTTCCAGCGGCAGCGCATATGTACCCCTCTACGGCGTAGATGAGTATGGAACAACGGTTGCGTTCACCGGCAGAATGATCTACCCCCAAGGTGTCCCGCAGGATTTGTCGATGAAGGTGGAGATGATTTGGAAGGTTATAGGAATAAACGACGAAAAAGCAACGGCAGTGACGTCGTCTAATGGAAAGTACCTTTCAGTAAACAGCGAAGGCCAAGTCACTGTCAGTTCAGCGGCAATTAGTGATAGGGAGAGGCTGCTTCTTGTTGACTTAGACCAGAATACCGTAGCCTTCAAAGCCCAAAATGGAAAATACTTATCGGTTGCGGATAACGGCGCCGTTTTAGCTAACGCCACTGAAATTGGCGCCAGAGAACAATTCAAGTGGACCACTAGCTTAACCACAATTTTGCTTGGGCAGAGACTGTTGAAAGCCTACAACGGACGTTACCTAGAAATCAAAACAGATGGAACGCTGTCAGCCACGAGTAGTTTATGGACTGGTAAAGGGTTCAGCGCCGTCGATGCGGGCGTAATCTCTGAAGAAATCACCTTGATGACCTATAAGGAGCCTTTCATGCTCACCGGCTTAACCGCGGAGGAGAATTACGGGTCAAAAATAGGCTTGTTCTTCAGCCACAACCGAAACGAAACAATAGCTGCCAACCTCTTACTGTCATATGAGTTTCTGCGTAACTCAACCTCAAGCCTGCTTGAAACCCCTAGCTTACTAAGCAACCAAGAAATTGAGGTATTCAACCAGCTTGGCTCCTTCTCTCACAAAGACGAAGCTTTCATGTCACTAACAAACGAACTGATGCCTAACGTTTTATCTATGCTTCAAGCAGGCGGCGGTTCACAGGTTTTGCCAGTCATAAACGCGTTAGAAGACGACTTTGTATGCCTTGACTTATCCCAAATGACCACTATCACAGCGGGTACATCATGGAGCGCGAACCTCACTGTTGAACCAGTTGTGACAACCAAGACATTGAGGATGGCGCTTTACAACACAACAACTCTGCGGTCTCTTGAGCCAGAAGACGTGATTTCTGAAGTTAAAACGTGGGAATCAGACCATGAAGCCCAGGCTACACTTATCAGTTTAATGGTTGCTTGGAATGTAGGCGAGCAACTCACCACAAAGGTTGGCCCTAACCTAACAACGTTCCAAGCGGATCCGCAACTGACTCAAATCACTAAAAACATCAAATTATACGGAATCACTGCCCTCAAAATGGCAACACTTGTTTACATTCATGGGGCTCGCCTAGTCAATTCAATCATGACAGTCACCATGGAGACCGGTGCCAGTTTATGGACAGCGTGCTGGAAAAGCGTTCAAACTGTCAGTCTATCCAAAACCGCAAACATGATGGCTTACAAAAGAGTCTCATTAACTCTCACCGCTATCGGTGGAATTTTGGATCTCGGCGTAGCGTTGTATTCCCTGTTTACGATACTAGACGCCAACCTAAATCCGCTGCAGTTGTACACCGCCTTGATGCATACAGTCATGACCTTGGCTTATTCTTTGACTCTTGGAATGATTAGCGCCATACCTGTTGTTGGCTGGATATTCTCTGCTATAATAGCAATATCAGATGCTATTGGCGGTTGGTCAACTAAACTTTTTAACGCAATTATCAATGCGATGTGCAGTGTCACGGCGCAGGTTACTCCAAGCCTCAAAATTGTACGTGACCCTAAAATCGATATCATTGACAAAGACGGCGACGGCATCGATGTTGGCGACCGAATAGTATTCTCAGCCCGCATAAACACGACACTTACAAGTGGTGACAGGCAGTCTCTGGCTTACAGCGAAATGCATCCCTATTATGAAATCGTAAACCCAACTGGCACAAACTCCACAGTAGGTTACCCCTACTTGACCGATTGGCTCTTTATGGCTAAACATTTAGGAGTTACCGATAGAAAACCCTGGAACGACGTCCACGTTTTGCTTCCAATACCGCCAGCAGCAAATAGAGTATACACCTCAGGGTCAGGTTGGCAGTCAGTTGAATATGACGTAGGGGGATGGATAGAGCCTGGAACCGCCATGGTGAACTTCCCAGTTACTTTAAACTCAAAAACCCAGTACGAATTATGGTACAAGTACGAAATATTCTATTTCTTCGTGTTTTACTGGTTCACTGAAGAATACCTTGGCTACAACAAGGGAATTCAGACGCTCGGCACAGAAACATTGTATTTCGACGTTTTACCCGCTACACTATCCGATTTCGTAAACTGGAAGGGCATAACGCCTCTTGACCGCGACTTCGACGGCTTGACAAACGCTCAAGAAACTATCAGCAACCCTTCACTGTGGGACACGGACTGTGATGGGTTAAACGACAAGTACGAATTGGGTATTGGGGCTAATCCTAGTCTTTTCGATACGGATAAGGACGGACTGAATGATAAGCTTGAGCAAGTTTACGGCACAAATGTAACCAACCCCGATACAGACGGCGACGGATTAACCGATTATTCTGAAATCTCCGGTTGGATTAGCGTCTTCTACTACGGAGGCGAATTGTTCACTTTGCATGTCACCTCTAACCCTCTGCTGGTGGACTCCGATGGTGATGGGTTAGCTGACAACCTTGAATGTTCAAGTCGACTAAACCCCAACTCTAAAGACACCAACGGTGACGGCGTCCTTGACCAAGAAGGGGCACCTCTTCCGTTACCTGACTGGCTACTTGACAGCGATGGAGACGGATTAAATGACGCTGTTGAAAAAACAGGTTGGGCTATAACTGTTTCTAACTCAAGCGGTACCTACATCATAAACGTGTACAGTGACCCATGCTTAAATGACACTGACTCTGATGGGCTTTCAGACCAACAAGAATACAATTTGAAGACTAATCCCATGGTTCCTGATACTGACGGCGATGGAATTACAGACTCAGATGAACAACAGATTGGCTGTAACCCGGTTTTATCGGATTCTGATGGTGATGGACTTGAGGATGGAGTAGAAATCGCTTTTGGTAGTGACCCAACAAAAACTGATACAGACGGCGAAGGGTTGTTTGATTTAGAGGAATTTCTGTTAGGCTCTGATCCTGCTAAAAACGATACAGACACTGATGGTCTCAACGATTTTCTTGAGGTTCAGTTTGGCTCCAACGTCACTTTACCTGACACAGATGATGATTCACTGTTTGACGGTCAAGAATACAGTTTAGGAACAAATCCGACCAACCCCGACTCTGATGGTGAAGGCTTGCCTGATGGTTTTGAAGTAATGATTGGAACAAACGCTCTTAGCAATGACACTGACGACGACCAAGTTACTGATTACCTAGAGCTACAGATAGGAACAAGCCCATTTTTCAATGACACCGACTTTGACGAGCTCTCAGACGGGTTAGAACTTCTCCTTTGCACATCCCCATGGAACAATGACACCGACTACGATGGATTAAATGACCTAGACGATCCAGACACCTACCTTGCAAATGTGAAACAGGTTGTTGTAGCCTTTGACGGAGACTCTGACACTTTACCGTTCATCGATAATCTCGCCGCCTATACGAATGTAACCGCTGTTTCCCCTGAGAATTTCCTTGCCAACTATACAAGCGCTCCTTACATCGTGTTAATTGGTGAACCCAGCAACGAGGCTGGAACCGTCGGCAACTTAATCAGCAACCTGCTTCAAAATTACGGAGAGCACTTAACAAACCAGATCCTTGACAGTAAGATTGCAGTTCGGTACGGCGTATGGAGCAGCAACCAAACTGTCTTAGTGATCTCAGAAAACTACTACGCTGACTACTTCCGTGTCCTTTCTATTCTTAAAAGTAAAAACGTAAGCATAACCTCCAACTCCGTCACCGTGAATTACCCGCTAATCATTATTCCAAGTGGCAACTCCAACTATTCCCCCTACTTTGCAACTGACGAAATGGACATGGTAAGAGTCACCGACACTGTTGTCAGCGTAGGCTTAGATAAACCCGCAACTCCAAGCATCCAAATAACAAAGTACGACGCAACCACGACACCTTACGCATTAACACCGCAAAATGGCTTGTCAAAATACGATAAGCCAGTAGGCAATTACGTCAACATACAAGTTAGCAATGATGTTCAAAGTGGCACATCCGACAGCATCTCAGGAGCCCTATTAAAAGTATACTACAGCACTGCTGATTTGGACAGGACTGGCGATGGAGACGCAAACGACCTAGAGGACTTCGACGAAAACACGTTATCGCTTTACTGTTTCGATGAAACCACAAATACGTGGGCGAAGCTTTCAACAAGCCTTGATTGGGTGAAGTCAGTTGGAGTAAACACCACTGACGTTACAGTCTACGGCAAGAACTACGCTGGCTATGTTTGGGCGTACGTTTCACGTTTAGCAAATGTCAGCTTAGCTGGGCGCATACAGTTTAACCAGTGCCCCGACGTGTCAGGTGCTTATCCAAGCCAGCAATACCTCTGGTGTCAAAACCACCAACTAGTGGATATAACGATCCACGGCGTTGTTGATCCCGATGGCGACAACATAGCAATTCGGATACTAAATGTTACCAGTGACGAACCAACCCAAGACAACTACTACTGCGAATCTTATGCGCCCGACGCTTTTGGCGTTGGAACGGACACCGTTCAACTGCGTGCTGAGCGGCTTGAATGCGGTAACGGTAGAGTCTACAATGTAACTTTTGTTGCAAACGACGGCAGAGGTGGCGAAGCTGTTGGCAGCGTACAAGTGTATGTTCCGATAAATTGTTGTGGATACTGCGTTGACGACGGGCAATACTATGTTGCGACAGAGATTAACAGGGTGAAAACTTAGAGGGATAACGATGGCAAAAAAATATTCGCTGTTAACAGTTTCTTTGATTGCTTTTACATTGATAGTTGGAATCTTGCCCATGATGGCGTTAAACCAAGACATGGAACCAGCCACGGGCTATCGGTCCTCGTTCTATACGCCGGGTGAAACACTGTTATTTGGTTACCACAACGACACTTACTTCACAATTAAAGACTCCGCTGGCAGCCTTGTCTGGAACGGCATGTTGCAGGAAGCCCAAACTAAACGGTTAACGCTTACAGAAGGTGTATATCTTGTCCTCGCATCAAAACCCTACACGTTGCTTGCTGGTAACGCTCAGAACCAAACTGTTGTCGGTTACTATGCACTTGACTTGTCGGGCAAAGGAACAAGCACAAAAATGTACACTTACATCCCAAAACGGGACTCACTATATTCCCTAAGCAGCTTCATAATATTTAGCTACGCAAACGGGAACACAATCAAAATAACCGACACCGAAGCCAAATCAGTCATGTGGCAGGGAACGATCAACGACGGTGAACATTTCAGTCAAGATTTAAGCAACACGATTTGGCAAAACAAAACAGTCGCTATCGAAAGCGCCTTTCCAGTTTCAGCGTTATGCTATCTAGACCAAGGCTTCCTTGTTCCGTCATCAACGGGGTTATTTACTGGAAACCTTTTCTACACATACGCTGGCAACATCACAAATGGTAACAACGACCTTAACGTGATAGGGTACCAGAACCAGACGCAAGTGACCATCAGCAACAGCGTCACAAAAACGGTAGTCTGGAGCGGAATCATAAATGAGGGCGAAGTCCATAGCGAAGTCTTAAACACACCCACTTACTTAACAGTCAATAGTAATCAAAGCGTCGCCGTTTCAGTTGACCCTTACCCCTCTTGGCCTATAATGTATCAGGCGGCGTTGTACGCGGCAGATGCCGAGGGTAAGCTTGTCGGGAACCAGTTTTTCTCGACAGCCAGAGGTGGAGGATACCTTCGAATTATTCCATACGAGAATGACGCTGAGGTAACAGTTGTTGACCAAGCAACTCATGCCTTAGTCTGGAGTGGAAAACTCGATGAAATGCAAACATACAAGTTTGCAGCGGCTCACACGGTCTACAATATTAGCAGCGACAAACCAGTATCCGTGCTGGAGGGGTACGGTGAATGGAGCCACATTTTTGCTCCCCTGTACTTTACGGCTGATTCAGAGCCGCCAGCAATTAGCGCCATAACTAGAACACCGCAAAATCCCATGTCGATGCAACTTGTGCAAGTAACAGCAGATGTTATCGACCTTGTCTGTGGCGTCAAAGAAGTAGTGCTCTCCTACAGCTTTGGAGGAATTTGGACAGATACACCCATGACTCTGCGAGAAGGCAATACTTATGAAGCAACCATACCCGCAATGCCCTCTGAAACTAAGGTCGATTATAGAATTATCGCGTATGATAACCTAAACAATATGGCGGCCAGCAGTACACTAACCTATATTGTCGCCAGCATCCCAACGCCTTCACCGACTCCAACAGAAGAACCAACGCCTAGTCCTTCTCCATCTCCATCTCCATCCCCAACCGCAGAACCTACAGAGAAACCCCAACCAACCCCAACAGTGACCCCGTCCCCTGTTCCCACAGCTTCACCAACGGTTACTCCATCGCCTTCCCCAGAACCGCCAAGCCCAACTTCAACACTGAACCCCACTGCAGCACCTACGTCATCTCCAATCCCAAGCTCTGAGCCAACAGATGAACCCGAAGCAACCCCGACAGGGTCTGAGCCAGCATTAACTACAGAGCCAGAACAGCAATCACAATCACTTGACGTATACTTGATAGCTGTAGCGATCGTTTTCGCACTAACTATTACAGGCGTGCTTGTTTTCAGGAAAAGAAGGAAAAAAGCTACAAATCTTTAGTAAAATTGATTCGTCATCCTTCATTTTTGAAATTCGTTTTCAGGTTTGGTTTAGGCAAAAGTTGCCGAACCGCTTAGGTAGACGTCGATTCTGCCCCGAAAGGTGGCGGGCCCGCTGGGATTTGAACCCAGGATTCCCGGCTCCGGAGGCCGATGCCTTAATCCGTGCTAGACTACGAGCCCTTTTACGTACTTTTTGTCTAGATAGCGAACCCTTTAACC
>JAAYYI010000069.1 GCA_012515445.1 Candidatus Bathyarchaeota archaeon
AAGACGGCAACGTCATCCTGATACGCCCGGGCGTATACAACGAGCAGTCACTCAAAAGCAACCACAGCATACAATTAAGAGGACAAGGCATCGGCACCACTACAATAAACTTGCATCCTCCAAATATCACCACAACCATATTCACTTCAACTTTTACTGGACCTGACAATGCTGTAAAATTCAACGGAGACAACATCGTAATCTCAGGGTTAACTTTCAACTGCTATGGTGCCTTCTTAGTTTCGGGGGATAACATCCAAATGGTGGGTAACTCTATCAACGGTTACCAAAACTGGATATACATTGGCGGAAACCGCAATACCGTAGCAAACAACACATGGGATACAATGCTGGATTTGACTGGTTCTTACTCAAAAGCCTATGGCAACACCGGCTCAGGGGCGTTGACCATAAGTGACTTCGGCATGCGTAATAGCATATTTGAAAATACTCTATCTTCAGTTGGAAGTGCCACCATAAGTAGCCAGAACCTCTTCTACTGCAACATCATCAAGAACGGGGTGGGGCTCTACGCGAACATCGGCGACATTGTCTATAATAATACAGTAATTAACTGCGCCAATGGAATAATAATGCCCGGCGGCTACAACAACACAGTTATCGGAAACAAAGTTGTAAACAATAATGGAACCGGTCTTTCAAACAATGCCTATTCACAGGGTAGCTTCCCCGCCTGCGGCTCAAACAACCTGTTCATCGGAAACTATGTCTCCGGCAACAGCATCGGTGTTCTCATAGACACTTCCTATCAGGGGCATGACGCAAACTTTACCTTCTACAACAATAACTTCATCGATAACGTCCAGCAAACCCAAGTAATAGCATCAAACTCTTCAAGTGCCATTCAAAGCTACCGGTTTCCTCTTCTCTTCCAAAGCGACCATTGGGACAGAAACCAAATAGGTAACTACTGGAACGATTATACCATCCGTTATCCTAACGCTTCGCAAGTCAACGCCGTTTGGGATACACCTTATAGTGTTGGCGGCGGCGAGCAGGATAACTACCCTCTTGCGGCTGCTTTTGACTTGTCTGGCTTGTCTTTTCAGTTGCCGGCATGGGCCGACATCGAAGCTTCAGCGGATCTTCCAGCGGTAGTTTTGCCGTCAACTCAATCACCGAAGCCCTCAAGTCTAGTAACCCCAACTGGCCTGCCATCTTCTTCTGCGAGTCCAACGGTTCCTGAATTCACAGCATTAGCAATCCTGCCAATAATCGCCGCCACTCTAATTGCGGCAGCGCTAATTCGCAAACGCTCCTCCAAACTATCATCCCGTTTTTTCGGATAAATGGTAAGTATCATACTACGCCAACAAATCTTTAAGACGCAGCCGCGACCCCAGCTTGATGGTGAATTTTGTATTGTCAACAAACATATCCGCTCTAGACCGAGCCATCACAAACACTAGGCTTTTTGGAGCTTGTACAGGTAAACTATGACGCTTCAATGCGCGATATCATAGAACCAGAAGACGCGGTCGTTGTGGTGCTTAACGTGTTAAACAGTCGTATGGGCGGCGGTGAATTGACTAAGGTGGCGGCGAATATGCCGGAGCCAATTAAGCGGCTTTTTAGGGAGGCAGGTGTTGAGGTGAAGGAGACTTCGCCAGCTGAGATAGCGGCTTCTGCACAGTAAACGTGAAGAAAACTTTACTTAGTATCGTCGGCAAGGCTTAAATCGCGTTGTAGCCTTACCCCCTCGCGAGGAACACCTTTGCCTTACTGTCGAAGATGTGGAACACAACTTGAAGAGTCTGCGCGTTTCTGTCACAGATGCGGCACCCCCGTAGATCCAAACGTACAACCGCAGGTTCAGCCGGCACAGACATATCCGCCTTACCCAGCTTATCAGCAGACACCGCCGCCATCAACCGAAGCCAAGCAGCCTCGGCCACTGCATAAGGAACCCCTCATTATAGCAGCAATCGCATTAACCGTAGTCCTCATAGCGGCATTAATAATCTCGGCGTTCATGATCGCCCCTGTCAGTCCATGGAGCACCAGTGAAACGTTAAGCGACCAGACAGCAGGCGTTGACACGCTAAATCTTAACTTCGACATCAACGTCGGCGACGTAGATGTTGTACCGCTTCAAATCGGCGACCGCAACATACTCATCACAGTAGTTGCCAACGGCTCAAGAAGCTCACCCGGCGGCGGCTCTTCGGGGCCACTTACGTTAACTTTCGATAACCAGACCAACGGCGGCACCTTAACCGTAAACAGCCAAATTAGAATCGAGGACGCCTACACAAGCGGAGCAAACGTAGGTGTAACCATCTACGTTGATCCCGCTCTCAAATTGAACTTAAACATCTCCTCAGCAGCTGGCGACGTCACCTTCTCCGCGGATAGAAACGTGGTTATTGAGTCACTGAACCTTCAGACGACAACCGGCGACGTCAGCGCCAACCTTGGAAACGCCACCCTAACAGGCGATGTAGTGCTTGCTTCATCAGCGTTGGGTAACGTTAATTATCGCATGAGCCAGAACGCCCTCGAAGGCAACTGCACCATACAGGCTAAGGTGACGACTGGCAACGCCAACTTGGACATAACCGAAACCAAAGCCCTCCAAGGCAACTTGCAGGTGTACTCCGAGGCAGTTACGGGTAACATTAACTTGCGCTTAAAAATCGACGGCTCAGTTGCAGCACAAATCGAGAGCCAAGCCCCCGCGTTAGGTAAAGTCAACACTGAGTTGAACAATTTCTCAGGGGAAAAAACGCTGCTGCAATCACACAATTACCCCTCACAAGCCAACATAGAAGTCAGCAACACTATCAGCGGCTTAGGCAACGTAAACATCCAAGCAGACTACATTACCACCATCATCTACAACTGAGCATCTAGCAAGCCCCTAAACCTTTATTTTCACCATGTACCCCATATTTGGGTAAGGTAGGAGACCAGTTTTTATGGCAAAAAAAGTATCACAACAAGAACTAGCATCAAACGATGGCAAAAACGGTAAACCCGCTTGGTTCGCGTACAAAGGTAAAGTGTACGACGTAACCGATAGCAGCTTCTGGATGGACGGCCAACATATGGGCATGCACGACGCCGGCAAAGACCTAACCGAAGAACTCGACATGGCGCCGCATAGCAGCGAGAACTTCGACCGCGACAACATCAAGCTCGTCGGCGACTTAGAATAAGCACCTAAATACAGAGTCTATCCGGCGCAGGTCGGATACAACGTTTTCTATTTCCTCCATCGGCAGCGTACCAAGCTTTTTGTGAATCCCAGTCACAGTTTCTGTCAGGGTATCAAACGCGCCTCTCACATCCAAATCGTTGTTCATATGAGCCTCAAACTCAGCTGTAAGCCTACCCACATACGAGTCACCCCTGCAGCTATCCCGCGGCTGCTGAGCCTTCTGCAAATCCCCAACCATACCTCTTAACAGCTCAAGCCGCTTACTTGCCTCAGAGAGCTTCTCGAAAGTGAAATCCAGCTCGTCGCGGTAGCCGCCGTAAATCAGATAAAACCGCAGTTGAGCGCCGCTGAAACCCTTCGCCACAACGTCGCCGACGTAGAGAACGTTTCCGAGGCTCTTTGACATTTTCTCGCCATTCACATACAGGTGGCCGCCGTGTAGCCAGTATCTTGCGAACTGCCTACCCGAAGCTGACTCCGCGATGGCGATGCTATAGTCGTGGTGACGGACCAAGTTGTCGATGCCTCCGCAGGCTATGTCAATACTGTACCCCATGTACTTGGTGACTATAGCTGCGTCCTGAATGTTCCACGCTGGCCTGCCGCTGCCGATGGCTGTTTTATAGCATACATGCTCCAGTCCGCATCCATGCCAGATGATGAAGTCACCCATATTCCACGGAGTACCCGGGTAGGTGTCTTTATGGTATCTGCGGCGCCGTTTAGGCCATTTACTCATGTCTAAACGTGAGAGTTTGCCGAAGCCACTGAACTTCAGGGGGTCGAAATAAGCGTTTTTAACGCCTTGATGAGTGTACCAGTAGGCATGTCCTGACGCGACGAGTTTAGCAGTTAAGGCTGCTGCTTGGTCTACCGCCTGCGAGGCACGCACGGGGTAATCCGGCTTTTTTATGCCAAGGAGCTCAAAGTCTTTGAAGAATACCGCCTCGTTCTTCTGGGTTAGCTGCTCGATGGTTAAGTGCTCTTTTTTAGCTTGAATAATCGCTTTGTCTTCTACATCGGTTAGCGTCATCAAACGCGTTACTTTGTAGCCGAGGTATTCGAGGTAACGCTGCAGAACATCCTCGTAGAGAAACGTGCGGTAGTTGCCTATGTGTGCAGGCTGATACGTGGAGGGGCCGCAGGTGTACATCTTCAATTCCCCCGGCGTTAAAGGCGTGAAGGGTTCCACCTGTCTTGTTAACGTATTGTATATTCTAAGCATAACCTCACCAGAAACCAACCTGACCCTGTTCACAGACGCCTGCTTTCGCCGTCAAAAATCCACCATTAAAACAGTTGGGCTTCAAAGCATTATATTTTTCCTATAATCACCAAATATAAGTGCCCACATACAATATGGCTAGGACGTGACTGGACTTGAAGAAAACCCTAAACATCGCAGGCTACAAATGCAGCGCAATCTACAATAAAGCAGAAGGCGGCACACCAATCGTTTTCCTACACGGCTTAAGCTACACCGTCGAAGTGTGGCAACGCATAAAAGTCCTAGATGTGCTGGCAGAGAAGAAAATCCCCTTCCTCGCACTGGATATGCCCTACGGTGCAAAAAGCGAATGTACGCCTAAAACACAAGAAGTCCAACCCAACGTTGATTTCGTTGCTGCTGCAACTAAGCGCCTGTTCGGCGATGAAGCACCCGTTTTGGCGGCTGCAAGCTTCGGCGGATACATAGCGCTCAACTACGCCGCAACCCATCCGGTTAAAGGCATGCTGCTGGTGTCTCCGGCTTACGCTTTTGAAAGCTTGGAATTATCTCAGAAATACGCAGACTTCCAGTTTCCAGTCAGAGTAATATGGGGCAGCAACGATACTGTCATCTCCGGCGAAGAAATGCGCACCCTCGTCGATAAGCTTCAAAGCGCGAAGCTGCTGGTCTACAAAGACGCCGCGCACTCAGCCTATCAGGACCAACCCGAATGGTTCCGAACTGACCTGCTTAAGCTCTACGTTAACGCCACAGTCTAGCGCTTAGTGGCGGTCACTATGTAATGGTAGGGTCCAGCTTCCACTGCCTCCGCGGTGAAGCCGGCGTTCTGGAGCATATCTTTGGCTTTCTGCTCGCTGAACCTGACCTCATAGGGCGGCCCAAAATCCATCTGCATCTTCTTCCAGTCTAAATCGATCACTTTACCGCCCGGCTTTAGCATGGTGTTGGCGTTGGCTATTACCTGTTCTGGGTCGTCGAAGTCATGTAGATCCATGCTGTAGAGGACTATGTCGGCGCATCCCTCACAGAACACTGTCTCTTCCGCTCTTGCTGCTACGGCTACGATGTTATCTAGCCTTTGGGTTTGCGCTTTTTCCTTGAGTAGTTTGATTCTTGATTCGTCGATGTCTACAGCGTAAACCTTGCCTTCCGAGCCCACCTTTTCTGCTGCCAGTATGCTGAAGTAGCCGTCGCCGCAGCCTACATCAACGAAAACCATGCCCTGCCTCAACGTCGCTAACACTGCATCTGGGTTGTACCATTCTCGTCGTGTTTTCTCGTCGAGGCTGAATCCGCCGTGGCATCTGTGGTTGTGACCGCTCATGCGATTTTGCCTGTTCCTAAGAGTTCTCTAAGCTGGTTTTCATGTGTTTGCCGCGTGGTGAGAGGGTAGATTTCGCGTTCGCACTCAAAAAACATTGGGTCTTGGCCTATGACTCGGCTGAGTTTCTCGTCGGACTCGGCGTTGACTATTAGCATGCTGCCCTGCTGACCTATGAGGTGATAGTAGAGTTCAAGGGTTTTCTCGTTCTCTAAACGCTCGAAGTACTTGAATTGCAACGGTAGAAGCTTCGCCCACCGCTCAAGCGGAATGTCTCGTCTGACTCTTTGGATTACTAAAAACTTCATGGGTTAAACTATTGGCTATCGTTTATTTAAAATAATGCTGGCTCATTATAATTATTAAATTTCAAGTCATAATTTATACGACAGGTATTGTTTTAGTTGATATTGTTCCAAACAAGAATAAAACCTTTATAAAAAGGCACAGATGTAAAGTGAAGGTCAGGCGAAGGCGAGCGTGCCACAAAAAAAATCAAGAAAAGCAACAGATAATTCTCATTTACCAACCGTAAAATGCAGTTGTGGTGCGAAGATACTGCTAATTCCAGACGTTAAAAAGATGAACCAAGCCATCGAAGACCACATTTTAGCGCACACAAAAAACATTCAGAACGTTAAAGAAGCGGAGGCAGAGGCTGAACGCATCCGCAACGAACTAATCATTAAAGTGCTCGACTTAGCCAGCGAAATGTAGCTACATCTCTTTCTCTTGATTGCCTCGACGCATCATCTCTGGAAGCTTGCTTGACATCTTAGACATTGCATCTTTAGCGACATCCATAAGTTCCTCGTTTACCTCGACTTCTACTGTTAGTTTCATGCGTCCCTTCTTCTCTGCCATTTCAGTCATGGAACCACCTCCCATATCTACTTATTTGCTTGGGGAAAATGTTAGCTAAAAGATGCAGAGCCTGCCTGTCGGTTACGTCTAAATCCACTTCGATGCGGTAATGGTACTTGCCGAGCCGCTTGGTATGGGTCTTGTAATCGCTTATGATGCCGCCGTCACGGTAGCGGTGCAGTTGCTGATGCATAAGCAGCGAAATCGCCGTCGGCGCCAAAGGCTCAAAGCGGAAGGCTACCTTAAGCATTACCCTGACAACACTCGAGATGAGCGACCCAGAAACCGATTCAGTCTGCGCCAAAAAAAACCGACCAAAAAACTTTCGCCAATTGTTGGCGGATAAGAACTTGATTATTAGAAGCAGGCGGGTGTTTTTTAAGCTGTGTGACTGTATGGCTCTAGTAACAAAGGCGACCACTTTTGGGTATGAATGAACTCTGCAGCCAAGTTTATGCGTGTAGGAGGTGCCGCCTCTGGATGGGCGCAAAGCATGGGGTACCCGGCGAAGGCCCATTGGACGCGGATGTTATGCTGGTGGGCCAGAACCCCGGCGCAGAAGAAGACGAAACGGGCAGACCCTTCGTCGGACGAGCAGGCAAATACCTCACCGGCGTACTTGCCGAATACGGCATCAAACGAGAAGACCTCTACATCACAAACATCGTCAAGCATGCATCCCCCAAAAACCGCAAACCCTACAGCGACGAAATCGCAGCATGCCTGCCGTATCTGGAAACACAAATCAGCCTAATCAACCCAAAAATCATAGTGCTGCTTGGCGCCGCAGCTAAACAAACCCCCCACGTAACTGGAATCGAGTACTTTGAGGTTATTCATCCTTCAGCTGCGATGAGGTTTCCAAAGTTTAAAGAAAAGTTTAGGCTGCAAATCGCAGAGTTAAGCAAACAGATTGCTCAAATTGAGTTTTAGCGTTTGAAAGGTTTTCTTTTGAAAAACCCTTTAATCTAATCTAGCTAAAGAAGCCATCGTTGAGGCAACCATATGACGCAGGAAGACAACGATGAAACCTACTCTGTGATCTACGCAGCGCTTAAGCATCCTCTTCGACGAAAAATCCTGCGTCTACTCAAAGAAGAGGAATTAACCTACACACAGATACTAAACAAGCTTGACGTTGATACGGGGCACCTTAACTACTATATAGAGAGCCTCGGGGAGTTATTGGCGAAGACTTCTGAGGGGAAATATCGGCTCAGTGAATACGGCAAGGCAGCCGTAAAGCTAATGGCCGGTGTAGAAGAAACAGACCTTGTTGCTGAGAATGAGCGACACGGTTTTTCTAAGCGAAAACTTATACGCTTAACCCAAGTGGTCTGCATTATAGCACTCATCCTATCTGGCGTTTTCCTGATGACCATAAACACTGTGGAAACGTATGCTCCATCAAGAAGTGGTTCATTGGATAGCAAGGACTTAAAAGTGATTCTCCCAAACGAAAGTATCGGCAGCGTTGACAACGCAAACGAACGCGTCTTCCCCAAAGATACACTGACAACACAGTACAAAACATTCTACAGAGTTGAGATTATTGGTGCTAATGCTTCATTGCAGATTCAAGTTAGCGAACGCATATTGCCCGCCGCGTCGTTTCCATCAGACGCCATTGAGAGGTACTATCAAAAACCGACCCTTATCTACAATCAGACCCATGAAGGCCCATATGGCTCACTGAACGAGGATGGAAGCTACCTCTTCAGCAAGTTAAGCTATACAGTTATGGTTCCTGTGAAGTCGCCTCAGGAAAAGGGAATGTTGACTTCAAATAGTTTTGCCGAATACACCCTAAACGTAACTAACCTCGGAACAGCAACACTCTACCAGCACCCAGCTGATCCCTCGGCAGACGGAACACTCATCGCTGTACCGGGCAATACAGCTACCCTTAACCTGCAGAGCTCCTACCCACTGATAGAACGAACAGACTACCCCTACTTTTACCATGGATTAATTCTTATTATCTTAGCAGTGGTAACCGCAACTTTGCATTATCTCTTCGTCATCGGCAGAAGGTTAAAAGATAAAAGGCTCACTTCATCGGCTGCCTGATTATCGTCTTCCATTTCTCAGGCGCCGTTTTTCTGGCGTCGCTTAAGTAGATTTCATGGTGTTTCCCCGCTAACTGGCATCCAGCTGCTTTAATGGCTGCATGTACCTTCTCCACGTTTGGCCCCTCAGTCGAAAAAGGCCCAACATGCATGATCTGCGCTGCTTTGCCCTCGTGGTAGCATTCAAACCGCACCTTATCGAGCGCAACCGGCGCCTTCTTCTCGCGAACCTGCTGAACTGCGGCACTGAAGACGTCAGCGGTGACGTATTTGGGCTGCATAATCATAGCGGTCCATTTCCACTTGTTCCTGTCCTCCATAAACCGAGCCATGTCGTCTGCCCACCAGAGACCCTCAAGCGGCATAGCACGATAGTCGATGCCCTGGGCTTTTTTAACTGTGAACTTTAATGTGTATGCTACTGGGTAGACGGCTTGGATGGCTTCTTGGTACTGCCTGCTTTGCGGCGCACCTTCTCCGTCTACCATAAGGAAATTCATGTCTGGCACATCTACGATTGTTGCTTCCTTTTTTGAAGCACTGTAGATGTCTTTTAGTTCTTTTATGCAATCGACCTTAATCATGAATCCAGCCTTCTATTGCTGTTGGGCGGCTCTGGATATTTAAGTGTAGATTAATGCCCCAATTGAGACACTTAAAAACCGACTTGAAAGAGGGAACCAACCTTGAGTAAACTAACACAATCAACCAACGAATGGCTGCTCTCTTTCACAGCCGGCAGAGCCTTCTTTGATAAAAAAATGAAGAACAGCAGAGACACCGAGCGCCTCTACTCAATGAGACTCTTCGATTATTGCTTCAATGTCGGTAAGAACCCTGACGAGTTAATCCAGCTTAAACTTGAAGGCCTCCAAAAACCCAATACTGAAAAAGAGTTTGCTGCAGAGGATCTCTTAGAGAACTTTTTGAGGCAAAACACCTTTTACCGCCTAAAGGATGGCCAAAAAGAAGAAGTGCCCTTCACTGAAAGTTCAAAACCCGCCATGCTTGCCGCCATCAAATCCTTCTATGATTCAACGAGGGGGCGAAGTTTAGCCAAAGACACAGGGGATTTTCTGGAAGTTCCAGAAGCCAAAAAACGGACACCCACCGTTGAGGACTGCGTTAAACTTGAAGAAGCCATGACTACCGACAGAGACAAGTTTCTCGTTTGGTTCCTGCAATCCGTTGAAGTACGCAAAGGAACAGTTGAGAAACTAAAATTTGGAGACCTTAAACCACTAAACGATAAAGAAGTTCCCTATTGGCTCCGGGTAGAAGCTAAACGTCTCAAAGGTTCAGGGAAAGGCAAATATAAAAAAGCAAAACATATTGGATTCTTGCACTATTACGCCGTCCGCAAACTCAAGGCTTACAAGGCAGAGTTAAAAGCAAAAGGCATAGCATACGATGACAACACACCATTATTTGTCAGTTACAAAACAACCACGTATAGCAAGAAGGGGAATGCGTTAACTAACTTTTTCACAATTTTTGTTACCGCTTCAGAAAAAGCATTCAAAGACGAGAAAAGGTTTACAGCACACGATTTCAGAGATTGCATTCCAACAGTTCTAAAAAACAAGCTGAAAATCAGTGGCAACTTAATTAAGCCTCTAAGCTCGCATGTTCCAACAGGGATAGAAGCGGTTTATGAAGGCTCAAACGACAGCGAGAACACACCTGACGAGGACTTGCTAAAGACTTTCAAGCAGTGTCTGCCTTACTTGATTCCCCAGACGATACCACAGCTTAAAACAGAGTTAGATGAGCAGAGACAGAAGCTGGCAAAGTATGAGGCTATGCGCCCCACCCTCGAAATACTGCTTAAAAGGGTTGAAATGTTGGAGGCACAACTCGAAAAAAGTTAGGCAACCCTACTGTTTTTCATGTCTCATTAATTTTCTTATTTATTTTTAACTATTTTTTGTATAAATAACTTAAATATCGCTAAATCACTACGTGTAGCGTTTGATCTCACCAGCAAGCCACTAAATAAACCAACGACACTAAACGGCAACTGGACCGAACCCCCATTTCTTGACGTGGGGAACCCAGAACGCGACACAAGCTCCCAAGATACAGACGACGGCGCCCAAAGGCGAAGAAAAAACCGACAAAAACAGGAGAGTCAAGCCAATACAAATACAAACAAATAACAATCAACCCTCTGAATTACTAGACCAATTAACTAAAATCAAATTTACCCACGCCTTTGTTGTACGTGGAACATATGCTGCTTTCTCAAAGCTGGAAAAAACCTTAGAAACAGAGTTCCCTGACCTCTTCGTCGTTTATAAGGCGAATAGTGCCGGAAAGCTGTTTATCAGTCATAGTGAAGCAAAAACAGAGGAGCTATAGCTATGTCTCGGCAAACCCCGCAGCAGTCTTGCATAATCATCGACGCCAAACCAACTAAAGAAGACCTACTGAAGATCACCACTGACCTAAAAACAATACTTCGCGAAGCAATCGCAGCACTTAACTAAGCACAGGGAAGATCACAATGTCACAGCAACCACAAAGGCGTTATGCAAGCGTAGCCGGATGCGCAGAAACAGATCCGAAAAGACGATTCAAACCTATCCCACCAAACGACTGTTTGGCATGCCAGAACCATTCTGACTTCACTTGTTGGGATTGCATAGACAAATACAATCTAACACCGGAAGAAGTAGCAATCTATCAACGCAGACAAAGCAGAAAGGCGACCCAGCAATGACCGTAAATCCACAGGCAACCGAAGCTCCACAGGTAACAATCAACAGCACCCCAACCGCGACAATATGCCAAAACTGCGGGGCAACCAACACATTAAACGGTGAAGGAAAATGCAGTAACTGCCAACAAACACGAACACTCGAATCCTATGGCTTCTCTATACGTCCAGCTACTAAAGGCGGCGGCCTATTATTATTCAACCAAGAGGAGCCAATCGACCAAATAAAAGACAGCGATACCTGGCTAAACCAAACCGCAACAGAGCACAAAATCCCCGTCAACACCCTCAAAAAAGCAATACTCAAAGCAAAAGCGGCACCAAAAAAAGCACAAGACATCAACAAGTCAAACGTCCAAATCGTTACAGAAGACCTGAAATATATAGCGCCCGACTCCGGCATAATCAACGGCAAACCCTACCTGGGCTTATGGCTTCCATGTGAAGTACCGGTTGGCGAAGAAAACATAAAGCGGGAAAACATATACTTTTTACTTTTCAGCGATGGAAGCCTAATACAGGGCAACCCCCAAACCTTAGCCGAAAACGGCTTAAACCTCACAACGCTACCATTCGAAGCTAAACTGCGAATCAGCAAAAAAGTATGGCTACAACTCAGCACCGCGCCAAAAGTCAACCCTAGTGAATTATTCCAAAAAATAGTAGAAGTACTCAAACAAAACATTGAATTCCATGACGAAAGATATTATCCCCTAACCACCTACTGGATTATCGGAACATACTTCCATAAGCAATTTAGCGCATATCCCTACCTGTTTCTAAACGCAGTAAAAAACAGCGGCAAAACCAAATTAATGATGCTACTTAGCCTACTCTGCTACAACGGCAAACTATCAACAAACATGAGCAATGCCAGCTTATTCCGACACACACAAAACAACGGTGCAACTATACTACTTGACGAAGCAGATCAAATAGCTAAAGAACGCCTCCAAGACTTAGAAAACTTACTAAACGCCGGCTATAAACGGGGAGCAGCAACCGTTGATAGAACCGAGCCAAGAGCGGACGGAACATATCGCCCAACTGAATACGACGTCTATAGCCCCAAAGCTGTAGCAAACATACGGGGACTAAACAACAGTGTTCTCGAATCACGCACCATCGGCATAATAATGAAGCGGGGATTAAACAAGCAGATCACAGACAGAGACATATCTTCCGAGGACCCAATCTGGCAGCAGTTACGAGACGAGCTTTCACTGTTCTACTTCCAAAACTGTTTAGGCATCGCAGAGGCTTACAAACAACTGGAAAACTTTGATAGTGTAATTAGTGTAGTTAGTGCTGTTAGTGCAGATATTTTAGACCCCCCAGAGAAAAAAACTCTGTACTCAAACAGGGTTTTAGAATGCTGGAAGCCGCTATTCGCTGTAGCAAAATACATTCTTGAAGTAGAACAAGACAGTGCCAATTTGTCAAGTGTACCCTTAGGAAACAGCACAAACAACACAAATTACACTAACTACATCACTGAAGCCTATGAACAGCTGTTAAGCGTATCCATCGATTTAGTCACAGAGCAAAAAGTAGATGATAATGACGGTCCCGGCGAAGCCTCACTGCTTATGGGCATGCTGGAAATCGTTACAGAAGATAAAATGTATACAGTACAGGAACTCATCGACGCCGCCAACAAGTACATGGATAGCGCCCCCGATTGGTTCAACACAAAATGGACTGGAAAAGCGTTGAAGCGTTTAGGCTTCAATGACAAAAGACGTTGCGGTAAAGGCATGAAATACAGGCTAACCCCTGAATCGGTAAAGGATATGGCTAAACGTCTCGGCGTCGAACTGCCAGAAGCTGAGAAGCAAGAACTGCCAAAAACGCCACAAGCACAAACTTCACCTTCACAGATACCGACACAGGAACAGGTACAGCAAACCTACAACCTCATCCACGGCATACTCAAAAGCAAATATGATGGCAATATACCGATAGCAGCTATTCCGAACAATGCAGCACTCCAATTACTCCTTAAAGACGGCAAAATATTCAGCATCGACAATGAGCACGTAGGAGTCAACTAAATGTCAACCTCCACTCTTTCTTTCTTTTCTTTACATGAAGATTTTCTCAAAGAATGGTTCCACACACCAGAAGGAGGCCGAGAAGTCGCGCCAACATACGGTTGGGAACCAAATGGGAAACCGCTGTTAACCCGCCGCTACATCACAGACCCCAACATCTTCATAGAATACATCGCTACACCAGAAGAAAGAATCACAGGTAAATACCAAAGCGTCCTTATCTTTAACGGACAAAACAAGCCAGTCATCATCGACAAAGTATACTATGACTTCGACAGCCTAACCAACATTGAAAGTGCATACAACGACGCAATCGCTTTCCAGCTTAAACTTAAAACATACTACGGAGCCGAATCATTACTCTGCTTCAGCGGGATGAAGGGCTACGCAGTCTACGTTTGGTTAAGATGCCCCCTCCGAAGCGACAACATAGTAGATCTTAAAGCATACTACACCAGAATCCAAAACACCCTACTGTTGGGATCAGACTACAAGACGCTGGATCATAACCCGTTAGGTGACATTAAACGGGTAAGCCGAATCCCCTACACGCTACATCAGAAGTATGGAAGCCTCTGCACACCAATAGGCGGCAACCGTGAAGCAATCAACATACCAAGCATCCAATTCTACCGCGAGAACGGCTTATCCAACCAATTCATAGACTTCTGCATAGCCAAAGAAAAACAGAGTCAGCAGCAGAAAAAGGAATACAAACAACAACAGGAAAAGAAGCGGCAACTATTCCTTAAACGCCACCCAAACACGGTGATGAATAGAAAGATACGTCCTTGTATAGAATCAGCCCTGAAGCAGCAATTAACAGGCACCGCGGGCAACAGTATGCGTGTAGGCATCACCTCCGAATACCTAAACAATAATTACAATGTAGAAGAAACAACACAGTGCTTTAGTAGTCAAGAGGACTATAATGCAGGCTTCACTTTAGAGAAGGTTCAAGACATCAAAGAAAGAGGCTACAAACCATTGAAATGCAGTACGATTCAAAGGTTAGGTTTCTGTCTCGCGGATTGTCTAAGAAAGCACAGTATGGAGGCTTCTGCATAATCACCGAAAACAACAACGTGGAAAACATGGCGATACACCCCGAAAACACGAAACCAAAAAAGGCATTAGCAGAGCTATATCCCTATTTAGACGAAGTAATAGCCATCGCTCAAGGAAAAGTCAAAATAGAGAAGAAAGCCGACGGCGACAGACAAGCCTGGGCCCGCATCATCGTTTCAGCCACACAAGCATACGGAAAACTCATTGAGGCATCCGAAATCGACGAGGTAAAACAGAGAATCGACGCCTTAGAAAAAACGGTGGGTAAACCATGAATGCAGCCCTAAAATCTAAACTTGCGAAGCTGGAAGAAAAAGCCAAAACCCTAAACCACCAACAGGCAGAGGGGAACACTACAGAGATACTTCTGCTTCATAACCATTACATGAACAAGGCTTTAGTGCTATACTCCCGTGAACAACCAACCCCCGAACAGCAGCAGCGTGAACATGAAGAGCGAATCGCAGAGATTTTCCGCTGGTACGAGGAATATCAAAAACTATCTAAAGAACAGCAACTGAAGCAGGATGAGCAGAGCAGACTTGCGCTTGAGAAAGAAAACGAGGAATTCATGGCTTGGTATAATTCGCCTGATCGTCTGAAATTCGATGAAGTATACGAGCGCAAAACAAGCGGTAAAGAAGTAAGCGCCGATTTAGAGTCAGTGGTTCCCAGCATACTCAAATAACCTCTTTTTTCACTCTTTATTATTTTTGCTCTTTTTGTTGCAAAAACACCGAATAGTGTAGAGTTGGGAACCATTGCAAGAAAACACAAAGAAACAGAGCATAAAGAGGCTAACAATTCAGCGTAGACGTCAGCAGTTAATCGCTTTAAGAGCCACCGCTAAACGTTTCAGCGTTGGCAAAGCAGCCGAGGCGTTAGGTGTTTCCCGTTGGACTGTAGTCCGTGATATAGTTTTCTTGGAAAAACATGATTTATTGAGTATCCGGCGAAACGCTGCTTTCCCGTTTGAACTGCAGGAGAGCGGTGAAGAGTTTATGCGGCGTTTCCAAGCCGCCCACCGAGCGTGAACAACAGATGACAACAGAAACTGAACTGAAAGAAGGAGCAGACGGAACCATGCAATATTTCACAGGAGATCAAATTGTCAGACAAAACACAGAAAACAGCCAAACCAAAACTGTTAACCGAGAAACAGCAAACCCTAAAAAACAAAGCGCTCCCCCACATCAAAAAAGCGGGGCCAATACGCCTAAGCTGCCTTGGCAGTGGAAGAAACATCTACATGGTACACGTCGAAACAACCGAGGGCGCGTTGGCAGTAATCGCTTACTGGAGAAGCAGACACTGGACCAAAATAACCGTCGAAGAAAACCCAAAGGGCAACATTCCACAGTTGTGGACTGTAACGGAATGCATAGACGTCCAAAGCTAACCGGGCGCCTCTCCATATCTTTTTCTATGCTTGAGAAACAGACTCAATAGAGACAGGAGACAACAACCAATTGAGAAGCTTAATTGTCACTACCGGCACAGAAAAATACATAATGAACACCTGGCTGCCCTCGCTCAGAGACTTAGAGCGGGGTAACTATCAGGGAGACATCTTAATAGTAGACTACGAAGCCTCAGACAACTATGCAGCACACCAGAGCAGCATAGAAAGAGGTATCTATAATCTTGAAAGCTTCAAACCTGAGACGGTACAGTCCCTAAAAGAACAGCCAAACATCATTTATCACCGAGTAAAAAACAAGTATACCATCATCCCAAGCGATCGAATCAACGCCTTCAACACTGCACTAAATACTCTGAACCTCTGGGAACAATACGACGTGCTATTATTCACCGATGGAAACGATATTCACTTTCTGAAGCCTATACAGCCGCTTCTGGAAGCATCAAAAAATAGGCTCACTGTAGCAGCCGAGCACACACCAATAAACGACGGTGGACGTGTCTTTGCTCCAATTCTCGCTTGCTATCCATCCGAAACAGCAAAGTTTCTATTTAATAAGCCGTCGATAAACGCAGGTGTAATCGCAAGTTCACCCGCCATTATTAAACGGGTATTTGCTGAAATCTTGCATGATTTAGACGCTTACACCAGCGATTTCGGTTCAGAACAAATTGCTTTAAGCCTTTACTGTTACAGAAATGGCTTCAGGGATATTGGCGCAGAATATAATTGTCACCCGTTGGTTGCACCAGAGGGTAAATTCGTATTCTTTTACGAAGCACTATTCGGTGAT
>JAAYYI010000070.1 GCA_012515445.1 Candidatus Bathyarchaeota archaeon
GCGAAGTCTATGTGTTCGCATACGTTGCTTTTGTCTAGGTCGCAGAATATTCCTTGGGGTTTGAAGTAGATTTCAGCGATCATGCCGATTTTACGGTCGGTGATTCTTACGCCGCTGTCGTTTACGTTGAAGTGCTCAAACCGCGGTCGGGTCTTTGTTTTGTTTACTTCTTCTATTCGTAGGCGTGCTGCTTCATGCAGAAAGTCTGCTACGCTTTTGTATTGTTTGTTTTCTTCTACGAGTTGTTCGATTTGTTCGACTAGTTCTCTTTTGAGGCTTACTCCTTTATAGTCGGCGTCTTTTTTGGGCATACCTTCCTCCTCATTTATCCGGCGTTGTACTATGTGGCATATGTGCCATAAAAAATTTATGGGTTTATGTTAATAAACAATACGTTGTTTTGAGGTGTTATGGGAGTTATTTCCCTTAATTGTGCCATAAATATTATTAATTTATCGCTTGTAACTTGTGGTATGTGGTATATTTACCATATGAGAGTGGGTAAACGCCGGGAAAAAACCAAAACTTCAAGGGAGTAAGCATCAGTAAGCAACTATACCGTAAAGTTGAGCACTTCATCGAGGATAACCAGCAGTACCGAAGCGTTGCTGACTTCTTCAGTGAAGCAGCCCGGATACGCATGGAACAAATAAACACCAAAAAAGCAGCAGTACGCCAGGTCGAATAGGTGACCCAAATGAGCAAACCCCGAGAGTCACTGCATTTTAGTTGTTGCTTCTGCGGCAAAGACATGCCAAACGCCAAGAAGCTGCCTGTAGATTTCGCCATTGTATGCCTGACCTGCAGAATTGAGCTGCTCAGGTTGAAGCGTAAACAGGAGACTGCTGCATAGGATGGTTGCTGCTGAGGAGAGGAATGCTGTTTTGGCTTCTGAAGACTTTTGCGATATCCCCGCGAACTTAGCCGCGTCGACTGCTACAGTAGTTGTTGGCGCTATCGCCCAGATCCCCGATGTCGTTTACATCCGCTATAGAGACCACGTCTTTTTTAGAAACCTCCATGTACCCGCAGTTGAAGCGGTTATTCGCGAGGCGATAGGCTGGGTTAGGCAAGAGACTGGCGAAGCGTTGCTTTTGGAGTGCGATAGACCCGTGCAGAAAGAATTCAAGGGCGCTAACGGCGTGGTTATCCTCAAAAGCTGCATTATTGCATTTTTGCCTCTGGATTTTGAGCAGGTTTTAAATGCTAAGGGCAGGTTAGTTAAGAATCGAGTGTGCGCTTCCCGCCAAAGAAGCGAAAAACTCCCTCCAACTCCAGAAAAGGAGTGACAAAGCATTGATTGAACGAGTGAAAACCATAGCCCCCGCTATAGTTCGCCAACGTAACCTTACTATTGATGAACTGAAGAGCCTTAATCTGCCGCTAATTTTCCAAGGCGACCTAGTAATTTTCGAAAAAAGCTTAAACCTCAGAAAACTACAGACGCCCATAGCTATCGAACTGCAAAAAATCTTAGAAGCAAAAGAAAAAGGGCTTGTTGACTACATCATCCGATCCTGCCTCAACGAGCGTTCCAGCGTTATTCCATACATCTTTGACAACGAAACCATGCTAAAGCTTGCCCGCCATTTCCTACGTCACTGCTCAGGCTCTAACAAAAGCTGCATGCTCTACGCAGTCAACGTCAAAAGATACGCCCAATGGCTTGGATATAGCCCAGACCAAATTATTCAAGACGTGAAACCAGTCGGCGCAGTTCCCGACCCTATAAAAGTGCAAAATCACTGTGGATTCCTAAATGACTACCTTGCCGAAATTCAGGATTCAGGACTAAAACCTAATGCAGTTAGCAATCTCATTAAAGCAGTCAAAACCTTCTATCGCGTAAACGGAGTCAAAAAAATAGAGCTTGATGAACCGCTCAGCCGAAAAGTAACCTACAAAGACAGAGCACCAAAGCCAGAAGAAATCGTTACAATGCTAGACATGGCACCTACACGAGAATGCTTCATAATCACAGCCCTAGCAACAGGTGGATTCAGAGAAGGAACCTTTGCAAAACTAAAATACCGACACGTCAAAGAAGATTTAGAAGCGGGCATAATACCCATCCACGTACATGTTGAAGCCGCCATCACCAAAGGAAAATACCATGACTACGACACCTTCCTAAATGCAGAAGCAAGCTACTTCCTAAAACTCTACATGCAAGAAAGACGCCTCGGCACACCAGGAATGCCGCCTGAACAGATAACCGACGATTCACCGCTAATCAGAAACAGCCATATCGCCAATCGAGTACATGGCGTTACTGAAAAAACCATAAGATTAATCGTGCACAACCTAGCAGTCAAAGCCAAAGCAACACAGAAACTACCAGACAGTTGGATGTACAGCGTAAGAACCCATAGCATTCGGAAATTCTTCAAGAAACTGATGCAGCTTGCAAAAGTTGAACCTGACATCATCGAATATATGATGGGTCACACAATCGATACCTACTCAGACATTCAAAACTTCGGTACTGAAACCTTAAGGCAAATCTACATAGCCGCAGCCATTATGATAAGAGTCAATGTAAAAACCAACAAAATTGACCAGCTTAAACTGATTCTCAAATCGTGGGGTCTAAATCCCGAGGAAATTCTGACAAAAGATGCTCTAATGCGGGGAAACCAAACTGAGACTTCTGAACAGGTAGAAACACGCCAAATGAGCGTTCTATCTCTCGAACTCAAGGAAGCAATCAAAAAGGAAGTCTTAGAAAAATGATTAACCTGTCCCTACCGTTAGTAGTTTTTCACATTCAAACTGGCGCATCCTTTCGGCGGCGCCAATACCATTCTATCCATTTATTTCGCCCAA
>JAAYYI010000071.1 GCA_012515445.1 Candidatus Bathyarchaeota archaeon
CGCTGCTTGACTCAGCACTTGAAATCGAGAAAACCGAAATCTCAGCTGAAATCAGAATAAAAGACCCATCACAGATGAAAGCCTTCCTAGACCAAGAAACAACCATGATGCAGGAAATGGTTACTAAAGTCAAAGCCAGCGGCGCAGACGTAATCTTCTGCCAGAAAGGCATCGACGACATGGTCCAGCACTTCCTCTCAAAAGAAGGCATTATCGCAGCACGCAGAGTAAAAGAATCAGACATGGAAAAACTCGCACGTGCAACAGGCGGCAGAATCGTCAGCGACCTAGACGACCTTAAGAAGACCGACCTCGGATTCGCAGGCTTAGTTGAAGAACGTAAGATCGGCGACGACAAACTTATCTTCGTCGAACAATGCAAAGATCCACACGCAGTCGCGATCCTCATCCGAGCAGGTCTCGAACGCTTAATCGACGAAGCAGAGCGTGCAATGACAGACTGTCTATCAGTCGTTTCCGACGTGATCGAAAACAACAAGATTGTGCCAGGCGGCGGTGCCATCGAAATCGAAATGGCAAAAGAACTCCGCAAATACGCAACCAAAGTGGGCGGACGCGAACAACTCGCGGTTGAAGCATTCGCGGACGCAGTCGAAGTCATCCCAAGAACACTTGCAGAAAATGCGGGCCTTGAGCCAATCGACATCCTCGTTGAAATGCGCAGCGTACACGACAAAGCAGAAGGCAAAAACATGGGTATCAACATCTTTGCAGGCAAACTACAGGACAGCATCGCAAACGGCGTCATCGAACCAATCATGGTTAAAGAGCAGGCAATCAAATCAGCCTCTGAGAGTGCAGCATTGATCCTTCGCATCGACGATGTTATCACTGCAAAAGCTCCAAAGGCCCCGGCAGGCGGAATGCCTGGCGGTATGGGCGAAGAGTAAACTTCCCCAAAACTTTTCCTTTTGTTTATTTTAATCATCTTATCGCATCTTTTGTCGCGTTTGTCGGCGTTTTTTTGTTTTTTGAACAGTGGTGTTTATTAAAAAGGTATCAGTTGATTGGTGGCAACGAGTTGGCGAAACTAAGATTTGTCCCTAGTCGAGTCAATACTAATCGTTGCTGGATTAATTGTTTTTGAAGTAGTGAATAGTGTCGATAACGCCATCGTTAACGCTAGCGTGCTGAAAACTATGAGTATGCTGTGGCGTAAACGGTTCCTTCTTATCGGCATTTTTACGTCGGTGTTTTTAGTTCGCTTCATACTTCCATTGATCATCGTCTGGATTTCTGTGCCCACGATAAGCGGCACTGACCTATTCTTGGCATTTACAGGCCAAAGCGACGTTGCAGCACACGCTATAGAACAACAAAAACCCTTGATCCTAATGTTTGGCGGTGTATTCCTGCTATTCCTCTACTTCCACTGGTTATTCCTCGAAAAGAAACAGCCGCTTTTCTTTGAGCGATTCCTAAAAGAGAAGCATGGGGTTTGGTTCTTTGCCTTTGCAGCGATTATTCTTGTTGTTATAATGTATCTGGCAAGGGCAGACTCGATGGTTATGCTTGCAGCCGCCATCGGCAGCGCCACCTTCTTTATACTCTATGGCTTAAAACAAACCGCTGAGGAAGGTGAACGCAACCTCGTTGAAGGTTCCGGCGGCATGAGTGACGCATCAAAATTCCTCTACCTGGAGGTGCTTGACATGACTTTTAGTTTCGACGGAGTCATCGGCGCATTTGCATTTACAATAAACCTTATCCTCATCCTTATCGGCATAGGAGTTGGCGCATTAGTCGTCCGTGAATTAACAATCAGAGGCATAGACACCATCGCTAAATATTGTTACCTTAAAAACGGCGCCTTAACCTCAATTGGCTTCCTTGGTCTCTTTATGATAGTCGAAGCGTTCGGCATAGAAATGCCATCCGTGGTACCAATAGTCATTACCTTCGGACTAATCGGCGTAGCCTTCTGGTTATCTAAGCGAAAAATCCCCAAAATAACCTGCGTAGAACCAACTGTCTCCGGCTAAAAACAAGCCTTAAGACATGTTTTAGCCAGAACCCACGAAAACCTATTTATTTGCAAGAGCGAACAATTGTTGGCCTATAAAGTGCGCTCCGGTAGTATAGTCCGGTCAAGTATGCCGGCCTCTCGAGTCGGCGACCCGGGTCCAAATCCCGGCCGGAGCACTACATTTCTCTTAACCCTTCTTTCAACTGGTTAATTTCGTTTTTTCTTTTAGGATGTGGTAGTTTTTAATGCTGCACAAGATAGCTGGGGAATCGCGTTGGTTTTTGGTTTCTGCTTGCGTTTCAGCGCCCTTTTCCATGTGCAATACTCATTTTTCGCCACACCGCCAACATGACCCTATGCAGAATCTTGTGCATGTGGATGTGGCTCTACATAGATAGTTTCAAAGTCTGCACATGCCGCTTTTATTGCTCTGCGGAGACCCCCTATCCCCTATAAAAAGCGGTATAAGACAGGTATCTGCCTACCTCAGTGGTACCTCCCCCTCCCTTATTTAAAAGCACAAAGGTTTATTGCTTCCCATAAAAAATCAATCGTCGCTTTAGATAGAATGTTTTCTGAGCATGGGTCTCTTGATGACCTGCGCTTGATTATTGGCGCGCTACAAAAAAAGCAGTAAAAAGAGGAAAAAGGCTGTTTACCTGTAGGTCAGTGTTGAGCATAGTTCCTCTACGGTGCGGTTAAGCGCCAACTCTGCCATGTTACGGCCATAGTCCATGATTCTCTTGGAACTGTCGAAGATCAACCGCAGAATTGACACCACGTTGGGGTCAAATTTTTTGCTTGAAATCAGCATAATTAACTCGTTTTCCAGCGCTACCAGTGATTCTCTTTTAGAGATGATTTTTTCTGCGTCTTTGTAGTCTCGTTTAAAGATTGCTTTTATGGCGTCATCGTATGTCTGCTGAGCTAAGGAGAAATAGCTCACGAGTTGCGTGTAGACTTCCTCGTCGAGCGGGTCGCGTATGAAGAGGGTTTCGTTGTTTATGAGTTTCTGGAATGCGCCGATGTGGTTGACTATGCCAAGTGCGTTTTCGCCGATGTTTTCGACGTCGTTGACGGCTATGCGGTATAGCAGGAACTCTTTGGGTGTGCGGAAGCCGAGTTCGCGGTAGAGGTTGCGTTCGATTCCGTATTTGAGTTGGCGTACGATGTAGAGGCCGAGTCTGTTTACGTCGTTGCGGGCGTTTATGACGCTGTCAGCGATTGCGCTGTTTTGGTCCTTTAGATACGAGATTGCGTCTCGGTTGGCTGCTAACGCGACGATTGCCATGCGCCTTACGGCTTTTTCGATGCCGAATTCGCTGTGTTTGATTAGGATTTGCAGGGTGATTTCGTCTGGGGTTTCATCGATGATTTCTGCGCCTAGGAATGTGTCGCGGACAAAGTTTTTTGTTTCATTCTTGTTTTTGGCGGCGTCTTTGGCGTTTTTGAAGTGGACGCGTATGATGTCTGCGCCGATGGCATAGAGTGCTCGTATCATACGTAGGGCAGATTCGGATGCTTCTTTGGGGTCTACTGTTATGTAATACTCTTTGGGTTTGGCGGCGTCTGCTTTGCCTTCTCTTTCGGCTATTTTGCGCGGTATTAGTGAAAGGGTGTTGTCTGGTTGGATGTTGAAGGCTATTTCGCTGCCGCGTTTGAGTCCTATGTCTTCTACCCATTCTTTTGGGAGTGAGATTATGTATGAGCCTCTGCCTGTGCATTGGACTCGTCTATACCCTAAGTCTTTTTCCGCCATATTAAAACCACGTTTGGTATATGATTCGTTTACTATGCATGTATGATAAACTTACATATAAATGATTTTCAATACGGATATATGGAATATGTGCTTTTTTGGTATGCTGGAGTAAGGTGTAGTATGCGATGTAGTGAAAATCAAGGCTCAACTCCTTGCCGACGACTTCAACTTGGCATCTTTACCTCCTAATTTGCATAAGATGAAGATGGTGCAATAGACATGGATCAAAACGATAGAAAAATAATCAACCCATACGGTGACGATAAAGACTTCTCAGCCTGCGGCCTATTTGCAGCGATGAATATAGCAGGCGAACGCTTCAGTTCAAAAGACGTAGTACACGCCATGGCAAACATGCATGACCGCGGAAATGGCTTGGGAGGAGGCTTTGCAGTTTACGGCATCTACCCGCAATTCAAAGACTACTACGCTTTCCATGTCATGTACCTCGGTAAGGATGCTAAAGAAAAAACAGACCGCATCTTAGCCTCGAAGTTTGATATCGTTTATGACGAGGAAATGCAGACAAACCAGAAAGCCGATGTCCGTGACCCGCCGACTGTATGGCGCTACTTCGTTGCTCCAAAGAAGCATCGCCCTATTTACCAAACAGAAGAAGACTATGTTATCGACGCTGTTATGCGTGTAAACACAGAAACAGGCAAGGCCTTCGTGTTCAGCAGCGGCAAAGACATGGGCTGCTTCAAAGGCGTCGGTTTCCCCGAAGACGTAGCGGAGTTCTTCTGCTTAGAGGACTACCAAGGCTACCTCTGGACATGCCACAGCCGTTTCCCAACAAACACACCCGGCTGGTGGGGCGGAGCGCACCCATTCAACATCCTAGACTGGACAGTCATCCACAACGGTGAACTCTCCAGTTACGGCATAAACCGCCGCTATCTCGAAATGCATGGCTACAAATGCACTCTGGTCACAGACACCGAGGTCTTAGCCTACGCAGTTGACCTCCTTATGCGCCGGCAGCGTCTCCCAGTGGAACTTGTTGCTAAAGTATTCGCATCGCCACTTTGGAACGAAATCGACAACATGGAGCCAAAGATGGCTGAACTGCTACGCTCTCTACGTCAAACTTACGGCAGTTTACTAATGAACGGGCCCTTCGGCATAGTTATCGCTCACCATGGCGAAATGATCGGTTTAGGCGACCGCATAAAACTGCGACCGATGGTTGCCGGCAGCAAAGGCGACATGACATACATTTCATCCGAAGAATCAGCTATGCGCCTAGTTTCCCCACAGCTGGACAAGTTCTGGGCTCCAAGGGGCGGCGAGCCAGTCGTTTGCAGATTAAAGAATTTCAAGACAGGTGAGGAGCAATGAAGTCTTACGTGATCCCTGAGTATCTAGTAGAACGCGACCCTCGACGGTGCATACGCTGTAAAGTCTGCGTTAACCAATGCACATACGAAACACACTGCTATGATTCCGATTCGGACACAATCGTCAGCAAAGACGCCAGCTGCGTTAACTGCCAACGATGCGTAACCATGTGTCCTACAAATGCTATAACCGTAAAGAAGAACATCAACGCAAACCGTGATAACGCCAACTGGACAGTTGAAGCAATCCGTGACCTCAAAAAGGCATCGGAGAGCGGCGCAGTCCACATAACCGGCATGGGTAACGATAAACCCGCATTCAGCTACTGGGACCGCATAGTACTCAACGCAAGCCAAGTCACTAACCCATCTATCGACCCACTACGTGAACCAATGGAAATCAGAACATTCCTAGGCAGCAAACCAGACCACCTCGAACTCGAATACAAAGACGGCATACCGGAGCTTAAAACAAAGATCGCTCCACAACTCTGCCTCGAAACACCAATAATGTTCTCCGCCATGTCCTACGGTGCCATTAGCCTAAACGTTCACAAATCACTGGCACGTGCAGCATCTGGATGCGGCACATACTTCAACTCGGGCGAAGGCGGCTTAGACAAGAGCCTCTTCCAGTACGGCGACCATACAATCGTGCAGGTCGCGTCAGGACGATTCGGCGTTCACCCACAGTACCTAAATGCAGGCGCAGCCATCGAAATCAAAATCGGTCAAGGCGCAAAACCGGGCATAGGCGGACACTTACCCGGAGAAAAAGTCACTGAACCCGTCGCCAAAACCCGTATGATACCCGCAGGCACCGATGCACTTTCACCTTACCCGCAACACGACATCTACTCAATCGAAGACCTACGACAACTAATCTATGCGCTTAAAGAAGCAACCAACTATACTCGGCCAATCAGCGTTAAAGTCGCAGCAGTCCACAACATCGCAGCTATCGCAAGCGGAATCGTCCGAGCAGGCGCAGACATTATCGCCATGGACGGAGTACGCGGTGCAACAGGCGCGTCACCTAAAACCATCCGGGACAACGTCGGCATACCCATAGAGCTAGCATTGGCACAGGTTGACCAGCGTCTCCGAGACGAAGGCATACGCAACCGCGCCTCAATCGTTGCTTCAGGCGGCATGCGAAGCGCCTCAGACGTCTTCAAAGCAATAGCGCTAGGCGCAGACGCAGTATACATCGGCACAGCAGCGCTTGTCGCAATGGGCTGCACAGTATGCCAACGATGCTACACAGGCAAATGCCCATGGGGCATCGCTACAAGTGATCCTTGGATCAGCAAACGTCTCAACCCAGACATCGCCTCAAAACGCCTCATCAACCTACTCCACAGCTGGAGTCTAGAAATCAAAGACATGATGGGCGGCATGGGCATAAACGCCATTGAAAGCTTACGCGGCAACCGACTGGCACTACGCGGTGTCGGCTTAACCGATAAAGAGCTGTCAATATTGGGCATTAAAATGGCAGGAGAGTAAGAAAGATGCAAGTACCATCTAGAATCAACCCAGTAGAAATTGACGAAAAATATGAAGCATGCATAACGCGTGAAGACAAAGTCGTCAAAATCGACGCAGCTGACATTTACTACAGAGACCTCAACGCTATTCTGCGCGCAGTCATCCAAAACAGTGGGGTAGAAAAAATCGAAATCTACAACGTCTGTGGCCAACGCTACATAGGCACCGACCTCCACACCAACATCCAAATCCATATCTACGGAACACCCGGCAACGACTTAGCGGTATTCAACAATGGGCCACAAATCATCGTACATGGCAACGCACAAGATGGCAGCGGCAACACCATGAACGAAGGCCAAATCGTCATCGAAGGGCACGCAGGCGACGTTACAGGACACAGTATGAGAGGCGGTAAAATCTTCGTTAAAGACAACGTTGGCTACCGAGCCGGCATCCACATGAAGCAATACGAGAAGAAAGTGCCAACAATAGTCATCGGCGACGTAGCAGGTGACTTCCTAGCCGAGTACATGGCTGGCGGCATCATATGTATCCTAGGGTTAGGCCTAAAAGAGGGTGAGAAATGCGATGCCCGCTTCGTCGGCACAGGTATGCACGGCGGCGTCATCTATGAACGCGGAGAATTCCTCTGCCCAGTTGCAGGCACCAAAGTCGAGGAGGTAGACAAACGGGATATGGCGGTCATCACTAAGCTGGTGGAGGAGTACTGCAGTCACTTCGGCGGGAACCCCCAAGCTATCTTGAATCACCCGTTCAAGAAGATTCTGCCGGTGTCTACGCGTCCATACGCGAACCTGTTCAGCCACTAACCCATTTTTTCCTAGTTTAATTCTCCAAGGAATTTGTTTTTCTAGGTAATTACCGGCGGAATCCAATGGGTGTTATCCGCAGGTATATAGTGGAAAGTGTTTTGATTGCCCCAGTTTGCTTCCGTTGACCTTAGGAATAATTGATCCGGTTGCATATCAATTGAGATTATGAATTGTGTTCCTGTCGTTGAAGTAAAAGAGTTCGTCAATTTCCTGTTGGGCTTTCAAGGTTAAAGGTATGATCGCTTCATTTACATCATTCTGTTGAGAAACTGGCAGAGAAGTGTTATAGAAAGAAGCGTTTGTGAGTTTAATTATTAGCCTGAATGCGCCATCAAACAAACCTTTGTTTTCTATATGAACATTAGAGAGAGTTCCATTAAGCCGTGCGTTATTGCCGAGGATTGAATGCCAATTGCCATCGATTCTTTCGTATGTATAGACATCTAAAGGAATAGTGAATCGATGCTTCAGTGAAATATATGGTTGCGATACCAGCGCCAGCTAGTGTAGCGATGAGTAAAATGCCAGCAATAAGCCTCCGCATGATCTACACAGCGTCAAAATCTGATCTGATAATATATGAATTTAACCTGAATTCCTGCTCTTGTGATTGTTTCTGCTTTATCACATATCAATAAAAGCTGACTCAATTTTTCTTCGAGAGCTAATCTGTTTAGAATTAACGATGAATAATGTATGAGTAACAGAGTTAAGGGAAAAAAGCCTCCACCATACTTCTACGATGGCCCACCGCTGGGGTTTTAGAAATCCTCTATACAGCGCCACATCCACAAGCACAAGAACCCAACAATCCCAACATAGAGGCTGTGGCGAAAATGCGTTGCTGCACATAGAAACGGACGCGTATTTAGCGCCAGAACACCAAACAGAACGTCGTTCACAAGCAGACATGTGGCAGCTTAAAAATATCCGCATCCCGAAAGGAACAAAACCGTGTAGGCATAAAGGAAAATAAGCTCCAACCCCACTCACTGCATGGAACCGTTATGATAGAAGACTTCAACTTACTCGCCACCACTGCCCGCGGCAACGAACGCGCAATGTGCAACGAACTCTACTTCCTGCTAAAAGACAACCTACAGGACGCCGAAGCTAAAACCAGCAAAACAAAGGTCCGCGGCTTAATCGTCGCCAAAACCGCCTTGGAACCAGTCGGCGTAATGGAGAAGCTCCGTTGCATCCTAACAGAGCAGCCATACGCTTTCCGCTATGCCCTGCGCATCGTCCCAATCGAGCGTGTCGTGCCAACAGAACTCGAAGCCATCAAAATGGCAGCCGCCGAGTTAGCAGCAGAAAAAATCTTTGAAGGCCAATCCTTCCGCGTCACAGTCGAGAAGCGCTTCACAGAGATACACTCAAAAGACATAATCGAAGCCGCAGTCGGCGACATCACCGCTAAAGTCGATCTGCACAATCCGGACTGGATTATACAAATCGAGGTGCTGGGCAGCTTAACTGGGGTTTCCGTGATTAAACCCAGCGACGTTTTAGCTGTTGTTAAGGAAAAGATGCTTTAGAACTGAGTTGACAGCAGCGCCATACGCTCAATTATGAGGTTCACCAGCGCCGCCTCCACTGGCGTCTTCTGCGTCTCCATTTCCATTTCTGTAACTTGGAAGGCCGCTTTGACGCCCTGCTTTTTAGGCTCTGTCAACCTTAGAACAGATCCATCCGGAGCGCAACCAAAATACTCCGACAATGCGCAGAGCTGGCTTTCGATCTGCTTTTCGTCCCCGCCCACAATAGCCACGGCGAGATTGCAGCTTTCAGGTTTTATGCCGATGTGCTCGATGGCTTTCTGTATCTGCCGCTGAGCAGAAGCATAGAGCATTGCTTCCACAGCGACGCTTTTAGAGCAGTTAGATTTGGCTTTGAAAGCTTGCAGGGCGTTTAGGACCGCAAAGTAGAGATGCTCTTCTGTTGCGATTAGATCAGCGTCGAAGAACTGCAGCGCTACATCGCTTTTTTGTTTGCGGTGGCTTTTAAGGTAAGCCTCAGCTTTCTGGAAGGCAACGCCTCTGTAACCGGTGATTTCCGCATATCGGCTGTACTCCTCAAACGCATAGAGCACTAAGGGTGTTCCTCCATGTCGTTTAGCAGCCGCAAAGCAAGATGCTCTGGCAACCCAGACCTCACCAGCTTTGCAACTTCCTGACTCTGCTGCCGCCGCCCAGCCTTCCTGCAAACGATTTTACGCAGTGTTTCCTTTGCTTCCCAGGGGAAAACAACCCAGCGTTCCGTCTTTTTCTCGTAAAAGTCAGGCTCAACAATGCTTTGGGTTTTATAGTAGACAGTCGCGATTTTGAATTCGCAGGCACCCTGCCCACGCAGATAATTAACTGCATACTGCAGACTTCTGCCGGAGTCGGCGATGTCATCTACGAGCAGCACTTTTTTACCGTCCACGGGCAACGCAAGCGCCTGCTTCAGTGTTGGCTGCTCCTTTGTTTCGCCCAGCCCAATGTAGAACTCGATTTGGATGGTGGCAAGCTGCCGCGCCTCAAGCAAATCTACCAGAATCCGCGCTGGAATCAAACCGCCCCTGCTGATGGCAACCACAACATCCGGCTTAAAAGACGCCAGCCGTATCTTCTGAGATAAAGATAGCATGTAATCGTAGATTTGATTCCAAGTAGGAACCTCATACACCAAGCAGCCACACGTCCCCCGCTGATACTACCCTGCAGCTCTGTTAAGCCTTTCTATACACACAGGCAGCCACAAATAAACCCAAAACGTTGCCTAACAACCAAAAACAAAGAACACATTTTGCAGGCGATACCCCAATTTGCATTATAAGTTTATATTTATTAGCAAGTAAGCAAAATATTGTTACCTCATGAAATAGGCGTCTAAAGATATGTTTCGTAATTCGTAATATAGTTTATATTGAGAAACGCCTTAGCATTAGTTAATTAGGAAGGAGACATCCAAATGGTGAAGAATGTGGACGAAGAGAAGATTAAGCATGTTCTGACTGAACCAAAGATGGCCTCAATCAAAGCGATGCTTGAAAAAGACCATGCAATCGACTGCTTGCTTCTGCTCTATGTTGGAAGAGGCAAGTGGAAGGACGCTAAAGACTTTATGCGAGACAACAACCTCACCCTCAGTGACGGCACTTTCAGGGCGAGAATGATTGAAATCGAGTCGCTGGGTTTAGCCAAGAGTGAACGCATCGACCCACTCAAGAAGTATTATCAGAAGACTGAGTTGGGCGAAAAAATTGCAAAGCTGCTTCTCGAATTCTTTGACGAGCTAGAAGCATAAGCTTTTCTCAATTCCCTTGTTTTAGTTTGGTTTTCCTTGATTTTCAGGGGGAACTGTATTTGTGTTGAACAAATATGTTTACTCGGAATCTGAATTCAACAAGAAATAGGACTAAAATGAACTACAACAAAATAATCAACAAATTTAAGAAAAACTCAAAAGGCCTAAGCCCAGTCATAGCATCAATCATCCTGATCGCCGTAACAGTAGTGGTCAGCGTCGTCGTCGCAGCATTGATGGGAGGCATGACCATCGGCTTAATGGGCAACGCAGAACAAGCGTCGGACGATTGGTAAACAGTTTAAGCTGATTTGGAAAGCACTGTTATTGAGTGGCAAACCACTAAGGTACTCTGCATGGGCATCGGCGAGAACCGTTTAACTGTCTTTATGGAGAAGCCATGTGCGCATGCGTGGATAGTAAAGAGAATACTCATATAGAGTATGAAAAGCCTTTTTCTCTTACTAAGCAACCGACTTAGTTAAGATATAAAAAAGTCCTCTTCCATGTAATAACTTGAAAGTTGAACCTGAACCGTTTCTAATCAACCGTCTTTAACAGGATTATCGGCGACTTCGGGCTCATCTTTTAAGGAAGGCTTTTGTTTTTTGGCGGACGTTAAATATTTTGCTAGTATGATGCTTGTTTTTATGGGCTCCATGGATTGCTTAACAACCGTGATCGGGACAGCATTTTATGGAACACAAGAACTCAACCCATTAATCGCGGGGTTAGTCCACTCAAATCTGCCTGCTTTTGTTGCTTTAAAGTTAGCAATAACGGTTTCAGTAGGCATTATCTTCATTTTAGCAGAAAGAGCACTAAAGAGCACTGAAAACGTTCATGACAAGTCTTTCAAGGTGGCAGTTACCACTTTAAGAATTGCTTCTGTGGGTATAGTGATTTTTCTCTTCTTTGTAGTATTGAATAATATTATCGTGCTGTTGAGGATAATGTAGCGGAGAAGGGCTTTAAAGCAGCCTAAACATAGCCTTCTGCAGTGAACACTGTTGACAAGAGAATTCGTCCTCTTTTCCCGGTTGGGCAAAACAGACTCCAACTTTACCAGTCTACACGACGCAGGCAGACTAGATATAGTGCACGAATGCATAGTAACAAGCCTATTTCTCTCTCATGGTATACGACGAGACGTAAACTTCCACGCCATACTAAATGGTCCGCCGAATCCGCCTGTCCACATTCAAATCAACGGTGAAGCACTCTACGACGTCCGAACAGACATGGAGACATGGCAGCAGATCCTCAAAAAAGTGCTCTCAGGAAAAAGCCACCCGGGCGTAACCCGCGATAAAACAGCCTTTGAAACACTCATGAAAGCTAAAGCTCAAACGCATCAAATATTTGTTCTCGAGGAAGGAGGAGCAGACCTAAACGAAGTGGATCTTCCCGAAAACAGCCTCTTTGTACTGGGCGATCATGTTGGATTGCCACAGAGAGCAGAAGACTTCGCTTTAAGATTCGGCGAAAAGATCAGCCTGGGAAAAACACCCTACTTGGCCATGTCCTGCATCAATATTATAAACTACACACTGGATCGTCAGCTTAAGCAGGGCTCTTGAAGTGTTCCCAGCCGCGCGGTTCAATAACTCGCTTCAAACCATTCATTTCTAGGAATATTTCGCGATCGTAGGTGGCTTTTCCGATCGGGATCAAACATCCGCCAACAGCCTTCACTGCTGCTTCTGCTTCCGTCCACTTTTCTGGTTTAACTGTTAGTACAAGCTCGTATTCTTCGCCACCGTAAAACACTAAATCCACATTATCTAACCCATTAGTTTGGGCAAATTCATGCACTTCCGGCGCGACAGGCAACCTGTCAATCAGAAAGCCGACTTTGCTTGCCCGTGCCAGCTCATGCAGTGACCATGCGAGCCCATCACTGGAGTCCATCGAGGAGGAAATTAAGTCGCGGAGTGCTAAACCTTCACGCAGCCTCGCGTTTGGACACAAGACAGCATCAGCCAGCAACTCACGGTCTTTGGGGGAGGCATTGCAGTTGCCTTGTAGCAGGCGTAATCCAGCTGAGGTTTTACCGAACAATCCCGTTACGGCAGCTATGTCGCCAGCTTTTGCGCCGCTTCGCAGGGTTACAGTATGGTGTGCGGTTCCAAATAGGGATACACTAATGATTAAGTCAGATGTTTCGTTGGTGTCGCCGCCGATTATGTATGCGCCGTATTCTCGGGCTCCGGCGTTTAAGCCTTCAGCTATTTCAGCGATAGCTTTTCTGTTTGCTAACGTTTTAGGCAATCCGAGTGCAACAACGGCAGCTGTGGGCATGACGCCTTTGGATGCAAAATCGCTGATGTTCATAACAATCGCTTTTCTTGCAGCATGGTAGAGGCTCATTCCTTTGGGTATATCTGTGGCGGCTACTAGCATGTCAGTTTTTAAGACGACCATTCCATCGCCGAGCAGCTGCACTGCTGAAACGTCGTCACCGAATGGCACAGGCATGTCTGGCATTAGGGTTAGGTGTTTGCGTATTATTCTGATTATCTCGTATTCACCCAATGCTTCGGTGTCAACCAAACTCTACCATCGCCATATTGGCAAATGTAGAATCAACCAAATAAACAAACACCCAAAAAAGTGGCGCCGTGACATTTAAAAACACCAAGTGCCTCAAATACGCGATTAACAAAGGCAACTATGGATGCCCCGATGGCTCAGCCTGGTAGAGCGGCTGCCTCGTAAGCAGCAGGCCGCGGGATCAAAGCCCGCTCGAGGCTCCATTTCCCATTCATTTATCATAAATGTTTTAAATAAAACGGGTTAACTAACGATTATTCGCCTTTTCGGTATATCCGCGGCGGGGTTTTCAAGTTGTCGCTTAACAAGTTCTTGGACAGTCAGCATAGCTATAATTATAAGATGGCTTATGTTCGGGCATTCGCTGTGTTTGCGGTTTTGTTAGCGCATGCTGATTTAGGCGGTTTGTACACGGTGCCAGTGGTCGATGGGGTGCTTTGGCTTTTTTCGCCTTTCTCTTTTATGGTTGCATTGTTCTTTTTTGTTTCAGGCTACTTCTCTGAGGCAACGCCTGAAATGCGGGTTTACGTTAAGAAGAGGTTTAGGCGGCTTGTTGTTCCCTATTACTTCTGGAACCTGTTTTACGCTGTAATTTTTTTCGCTGTCACTTCAGTTGGCTATTTACAGGTATCCGGAGTAGTTGACTTCAGTTCCTTTTTTGTACAACCTTGGATTACCGGAGACCAATACGTTTTCAACCTCGCAGCTTGGTTTGTGTTAACGCTTTTTCTGGTACAGCTAGTTTACGTAGCTATGCGCAAAGCGTTTGCTTGGGGCAAATGCACTAACGAGTACTACCTTTTTGCGGTTTGTTTAGCTTTAGGGCTTCTGGGAACGTTTATTTCCACAGTTAACTGGCAAGATCCCCTTCGTTTGGTAATTAGCAGAATGCTCTTTGGCTTGCCTTTCGTAGCGTTCGGTTATCTATACAAAACTAAACTCGAGAAACATGACACCGCAACCGTCACCAACATTGTTGTCGGCGCTGTTTTACTTTTACTGGCGCAGTACAGTTTGCTGAGTTTCTACGGAAACCTGGATTATGACGCGTTGCATGTATCGTTTCAGGGTCGTTTTCTGCAGCCGTTTCTATCGTCCTTTACTGGCATCTGGCTGTGTCTGCAGATTTCAAAGTTGTTTTCAAGGGTTTTTACACCTAAATCTTGGACAAGTAAAGGCTTGAAGCTTGTTAGTGATAAGTCGTTGGATATTATGGTTCATCAGTTTATGGGTTTCTGGTTGCTTTCTGCGTTTTTCCTCTTTTTAGGCGCAGGCGGCTTCGACTTCGCAGCTTTCGCAACTGATATGTATTATAGGTATTCTGTTGGCGGCGTTATTGTAACTGAGGGGCTGTACATTTTGGCGGGTTTAGGGTTCCCGCTCATCGTCGGCTTCGTGTTTGTCAGGGTGAGAGGTGGAATTGCGTCATTTCTTAAAGAGAAGCTGACTAGGCATGCTGACGGGTTGTTGAAATGGATTTAATCATATGAGTACTGTATGATTGTTCTACAAACGGGAGTAAATCTCAGTTTTCGTATATGTTTAAAGTTTACGATACCGATTCACTGTGAGACAAGATATATGCGGCTTTTTAGCCAAAGTTCAAGCGACAAGCTTCGATGCCCATATAAAGACTGCGAGAAGCCTTTCGATAAGCCAACCGTGATCACGGACACATTGACTCTTCCTAGACAGACACACTATGCTTGCCCATATTGTATGTCGCGACTTACAATCCTAATCGAGAAAACCAAGATTGTGGATGTGCGACCAACGGAGTACCCGATGGTTTTTGATTCACCCGCAAAATGCGCACACTACAATGGACTACTTAACGCGCCAGCGGGCACAATACAGGATGAGTGTCTGGTTTGCCCAAAAGTGATGCAATGTAACGTTCGCAGAAAATAGTCACCTTTTGTTGCTCTCAAGCTACCTCCCTCCCCTTATATACAGCGGCAAAAGTTGGTACCTACCCACCTCAGAAGTACCTCCTCCTCCCTACCTAACATAAGAACGTAGCCCTGAGAGTCCTCTCTATAGCTTCTGTATAGGCCAGCAATAGAGCAAATAGGTAAACAGCCGTAGAATCCCAAGTTGCGAACCACTTTTTGTTTCACAACACCCGCACCAGTCAGAGGTATTTCAAAAAAGCCTATATCAAGGAAATTCAGAGTAGTGACCGATTGTAAATGAAGAGAAAAACAGCGGCGATAATAGCAGTCATTACTGTCCTCGTATTTGCAGTGCTCGTAGTCGAATCAATCAACTTATCACCGCCTTTCTCCAGCTTTCACACCCATACACCTTCCATACCTGCCGTTCAGATTAGTTACCCTGTGATTTCAACCGGCGGCTATGTCAACAGTTCAGTTGAGTTCATAGTAACCGTTAACACCTTCATTGATTCCTCCGCGGTCAACAGCATCTCCTACAGCCTCGACGGAGGCGAACAGGTAAACCTAACCGACCTAGCAGTCACCACATACGACGATTACGGCCCAACCAAAGTCGATTACAAAGCATACAAAGCAACTATCTCGCTCAAGGACCTATCAGAAGGCAACCATACGCTTGATGCATCCGCCAACGGCATGTCTGACTCCCGATCCTTTGTGGTAAACTCAAATTACCACATAACCGCCCTAAACGTCCTATCCCCCTCAAGCCCAGTATACACCTTCAACGAAGTGCCCCTGAAGTTCACTTATACCGGGGACATAACAAATGCACATTACTACCTGTACAGAGGCAATGAATTAGTAACAGATAGCTCTCTTAGCGGCGACACAACCTTAAGTAACCTGCCTGACGGAAGCTACAACCTACTGGTCTTTGTAACAACACAGTACGGGCAGGATTCGAAGATGATCGATTTTCTCGTCATCAGCCCCTCAACCATAGCTATAGTAAGCGCTATTGTAATACTGCTAATTTCAATTGGTGTACTTGTTTACTTCAAGAAGTATAGAAGTAAAAAGCTGACCTAACGCCTGAGAATTACACTCCATCCGCAGAGAGGTCATTGCTTCAAATTAGCTGTTTTTCGATGCCCGACTATAATAGAAACAGTAAACAAGCCTAAAAACAAAGGCAGAATCATCAACCATGACAGCTCTGGAACGGTTGGGCTTGGTGTAGGGTCTGGAACTGGGGCGTTAGACACTGAGGGCGAATCGCTTGGAGTGCTTACTGTTTGGGTGTTGCTCCAATCACTTGTTTCTCCCTCAAATCGATAGACACTGCCATTTTGCTCGGTGGTTGGAATCTCAACTCCGATAAGTGCCATAACCTGAATATCTACCGGTCCATTCCTAGAAATTCCTGTTCGATGGTTAACGGCATCAAACGGGTAGTTATATACCGAAAACGATACAACCGTCTGGTTTAACGCAGATGCTTCATAATAGGTACCATAGGATGATGTGCCTACAAAGAATATTGGCACATATTCCCAGCCGCCAAGCGTACTGTTAGGATCTTTAAATCGGAATCCGTAGTAAAGCTTGGTTTGGTTAACATTTATGTTTTCGGAACCAGTTAGCTGTTGATTGTTGATCGTTACTTCAAGGGAAGTGGCTGTTAATCTTGCCGTAAATTCTGGTACAGACGGTCTATGTATTGTTTGAGAAGTCTGAGCGGATGCAGAGCCTATTTCCAATATATTCATACACGAAATAGCCATTATTCCAATGAGGATTACAACGGAACTTTTGGTGATACTACCCATAGTCGAAAATGAACGGTTTAGTAATAAAAGGGTATTCGTAAAACTTTCTTGACTGCTAAAGCGTCTGGCTAGCAACGTTTCTTGATACACCTAAGCGTGGAAAAAGGTCATTGCTTCAGGTCGGCGGTTTTTTTATGCTTTCGGTAAAGTAAGGTAGAGGCGATAGCAGCCGTTATGAGAATCAGAGGGACAACTAAAACTGAAGTTGGGTAAGGCTCTGCTTGTGGTGGTTGTGCGCCAGTGTTAATGGTTGAATAAGGTGTTGAAGTAGGTGTTAGTGTTAGAGTTGGGCTTGGGGATGGTGTTGGGGTTGCTGTCGGCTTGTTCATGTAATAACTGAAAGGGTGAGTCAGGGGGTAAAGGTCAAGGTTGTTGGAGTCTATAACGTAGGGTATGTCGCCAATGCCGTCTCCATCGCTGTCTTCCCCCTCATAATCGCTCCAATAATTGCCCAACGCATTGTTATCCCAGATGTTTGCGCAGTCTGGGTCATATATCACATGTGCATTGAGGACCTGATGGGTATTCTCCCTAAAGTTATTCTTGTAAATGGTGTTATTCATTTGGAACGGATTGGGTTTTGGACCATAATAATCGCCCATCCATAGGAATTTTATTCCCACATCGTTTTCTGCGATAACATTGTGTGTTACTGTATTGGTGCCGTTTTCGCCTGTATGGCCCATTTCCATTGATATGCCTATGCTGTTTTGGTAAATCTTGTTCTCAGCTATGATGTTGTTTGTGTATCGTTCGTAGCTGGATAGTCTAATACCGATGTTGTTGCCGCTGATTGTGTTATTAGTTAAAACTACTCCGCTGATCTTGTTTCCCCAGTAGCCGAAAACGTCTATGGCTTCGTCGAAGCCTTCAATAACGAAGTTCTTTACAGTGACATCGTACCTGTTGATGGTTGAGGCGTTGTAGGGGTTGAAGATTTGTATTCCTCTCCAGCTGCCGTTTCCTTGAAGGCTGTGACCTGCTCCGTCGATTACTATGCTGAATCTCTCAACTGTTATGCAGCCCAAGATGTCTTGTGTTAATTGATAGACGTTTCCCGATTGGGTTATGGGTGCAGTGGGTGGTTCTATGCTGCCGTCAACCTTGATGGTAATACTTGAATAATTTTGCGCAGCCGCCAAATTGCTAAATTGGCATCCGGCAATCGTTACTAATAGAAGCGCCGATATCAGTGCTATGGTTAATGCTGTTTTCATAGATTCTTGCTCCTCTGGCGTTTTTTGTAGTAGACGAGCAAACCAATTCCTATAATGGCTATTGCAGCTGCAACTGGGATTGTTGGGAAAGGCTCTGCTTCTGGCATATGTGGACCCGTATTGATGGTTGGTATTGGAGCGGTTGGGCTTGGAGAAGCAGTAGTTCTTTCTGGTACGGTTATTGTTTGTGTATTACTCCAGTCGCTTTCTGCTTTAATATCATAGTAACCTGCATATGGGTTATCAGGTGCAGGGAAAACATATTTCGCCACAACAGCTTTTATTTGTACCCGCAGGTCTCCCGAGTCAAAGTGCATGTAGTTCTTTTGGGGATAGTAAAAAATCCCTGGTGAGCCTTCAGCAAAAACAATCTTTGTAAGGTTTAGTGCTAACAGCATGTCATACTCTGTTTGGTTTGACCCCATGTAATTTGCAGCACTAAATTCTCTGAATACCTGCCAATTATCGGTTGTATTTGCTTTTTTAACGCGAATGTCGAAAAGCAACAAATTTCGATCAATAGGTTGATTTTTTATTAAAAACTCGATCGTGCGATAGGTCTTATTGTTTTCATACAGATGTTCAGCATACGCGAACTTTACGGTGAATTCTGGCGCAGACGGTTTAGGGGTTGTTTGAGCATTTACGGGCTTATCAGACAGTAAGGTTAGGCATGACATTGTGATGATTAACGTCAGGATTAACGCAAACGTTTTGCGATTACTGCTCATAACGGTGCGGTTGGATTGATAGCATATAATGTTTCCTTGCCTGTACCCATAGTGGCGCTCGCTGGGGCACCGAATAGAGAACGTGAATTTGCGCTGTTCCGTTTGTAGAAATCTCCATAACCCGCTATGTTGGTTGTACTGTCGCCACAACCACCGTGCAATCGGAATCAGCCGCTGAACCAAAAACAGTTGTTTCTGCAAAAACTTTTAGAAGATGAAGTAGCAGGGCGGCATTCTCTTCTTCTTCTAATTTCAAAATTAAAACATAAGTCTCGTAAAGGCTATAGCCGAGGTAGACCTGCTAAATACCCTAGTTTAACAATTGTCTGTTAATTCAGTTAGCGCCGCAATTAATGCTCAATAATCTGGGCTGTCTCTAAATATTTGTTAAAGGTGGAATGGAGCTTACTGACTGTTCACGTGCCAAAACCGGCCAGAGAGGCGATTAATTGACATTTCCAATGCAAAACCCACCATAAACGCATGGAGCAGCAGGCCCTAAAAAAACATAGCATTTAACAATCCAGTGCAGTTAACTTAAAGAACCAGCAACAAACTATACATAGCATTCTAAAAAATTACGGGGAAAGTGGTGTAAGCAGCAAGTGTCAGCAGCAACATTCGAAGAGATGAGCGCATCAGACTTCTTCTACCGCAACCGAGACATCGCAGGCTTATCTAACCCATCAAGAAGCATCTTCGTCGCCATCCGCGAAGCCGTCGAAAACAGCCTTGACGCTGCAGAAAGCGAAAAGATTCCCCCTGACATTTACGTGCGCTTATCCTTTGAAGCTGAAGCAACACAGGACACCCAGGTCTACAAGCTCCGAGTGGAAGACAACGGCTGCGGTATCCAGCCACGCTTCATACCCTCCGCGTTCGGCCAAGTGCTCTACGGCAGCAAATACAAACTAAAACAGGCCCGTGGAACCTTCGGGCTCGGCGGCAAAATGGCTGTGCTTTACGGTCAAATCACGACTCATCAGCCAGTAAGCGTAACCTCAAGCACTGGCCAGGAAAAGATCTACAGCTTCAAACTGATGATTGATATCCAGCGCAACAAACCAATAATCTTAGACCGTAAAGTCCTCATAAACAAGGACAACTGGCATGGCACAATCATCGAGTTCACGCTTGAAGGCGACTACCTCCGCGCGATGCCAAAAATCATCGAGTACTTCAAGCAAACCGCTATGGTTAACCCATACGCGAACCTCACTTTTGTGGACCCCAAAGGCCGACTCTACAAGTTCACAAGAGCAACTACAGCAATGCCCGACCCACCCAAGGAAACCATGCCTCATCCATACGGCGTCGACGTCGAGCTACTGCAGAGGTTAATACTAATAACAGAATGCACCACCATGACTGGATTCCTGCGGCAGCACTTCCACCGCGTAGGAGAAGTCACCGCAACCAAATTCCTCGACTTCGCAAAAATCCAAGCTAACAAAAATCCCAAGAAACTCACCCACGAAGAAATCGTACGGTTGATGCAGAACCTCAAGAAATACAAGGATTTTCTTCCACCGGACGCAAGCTGCCTCTCACCTTTAGGCGAAGAGCTGCTTAAAGCAGGTGTCATGAAGGAACTTAACCCCGAGTATCTTGTGGTGCATCAGAGAAAACCCTCCACCTACGAGGGCCACCCATTCATCGTTGAGATGGCGATGGCTTACGGCGGCAACGTACCCAAACGGGATAACTTTGTAATTTACCGTTTCGCAAACAAAATCCCCTTGCTGTACGATGAAGCAAGCGACGTTGCTTACCGAGTCATCTCCAATATGAACTGGAAACGCTACAAGGTATCGCCGGAAATGCCCATCGCAATCGTAGTGCACATCTGCAGCACAAAAGTGCCCTACAAAACCGTTGGCAAAGAATTCATCTCTGACCGCCCAGAAGTCAGGCGTGAAGAAGCAAACGCGCTGCGTGAAGTCGCACGCCAAATTCAGCATTTCCTAGCCAGAAAGGAACATGTGCATAATGAGAAGAAACGCTTAAGCATATTCAGCAAATACCTGCCTAAAATTGCAGAGTTCTCAACTACACTAGCAGGCGAAACAAGAAAACCGGATATCGAAAAATTACTCAAGAGTGTACAGAAGTATGGAACAGAGGAAGAATAAGGTAGCAGAGCGAAGACTAGACGTCCTTAAGGCGCTAAAATCCTTCGGCGCCAACATCTACAAGCAGCTAGACGAAGGAAACTTCCCAACCGTTACCATGCCAAGCCGCTCAACAGAAAACATCAACTATGACCCCGTCACCCGCCAGTACATCCTCGGCGAAAAAGCCGTCGGCAGAAGCACCCGAAACATCCGCCACATAAAACCCTTCACTCAACTCGCCTTTGTCGCACTTTTCAGCAACGAACTAACTACTCAGCGCAAAACCTCAACCTTAAGAGATGTCTACTACTCCTCACAAGCATACGAAATGACCTTCCAAGACCAGCAGGAATCAAACAACCTCATTACCGATCTTGAAACCCTTACAGGCTTCGCAAGAGAAGACTTTAGCATCTTTCCAGAAGAACGAAGCGCCATATTCGGAGATTTAGACATCGGCTACACCGTTCCCGGATACGAAGGCAAAAGCGTAAACTTAACCAGCCACCCAGACGGCGTGCTTATCGGCCCAGCCGTAACTTCCTCGGAGTTCCAGAGAACAAGCGCAAAAATAGTTATAGCCATCGAGAAAGGTGCACTCTTCACCAGATTCATAGAGGAACGGGTACACAGCAAACACAATGCGCTGCTAATCTCATGCGGTGGCCAAGCGCCAAGACAAACCCGAAGCTTTATCCGGCGACTCCACGACGAACTTGGCTTACCCGTCTTCATCTTAACCGACGGTGACCCTTGGGGAATGCACATCGCGCAAGTCATAATTTCAGGATCAGCCAACGCAGCCCACTTACGCGAACTCAACACGCCTGACGCCATCTGGAGCGGAGTCTGGGCAAGCGACATCGTCGACTATAAG
>JAAYYI010000072.1 GCA_012515445.1 Candidatus Bathyarchaeota archaeon
CAGATATTTGCGGGTTCTGGCTCAACTCGTTCAAGTCGCCACCGATAGTCACTACGTCACCGACTGCTAACACCACAGAAACCGGTAGGCAAACTAATGAACTACGAAAGCGCTTCTTGAAGCCAAGTGTTTCAGCCGCTGAACTTGAAAGCTTGATTCTGAGGTGGGTAACTTGCCAGTTAACCGTGTTAACCTCTGCACCTTTTACTTCACCGATTATTGTACCGCCCTTACCAATAACGTTCTTACCAGATAACGAGTCTACACTAACCAAAAACATCACCAAATAAGTTAGTTTCTCCCCGAAATAAAATAGTTATGGCATAAAAGCGCTTTGTTGTCAAGATATAGTGCTTAGTAAATTCCAAGTTTACTCTATAGAATAAGGGTTCATTTGGTCTTAGTAGGAGCTGACTTTCTCAAGTTTAGCCCTGTTGTTCTGGAAGAAGTAACGGAATGAAGCCGTTAAGACGTAGCTTTCAACCTCATCGAACGGTACCCAGCGCAGTTCCTCCGCGTCAGCATCCGCTTTAGCCTCTCCAGCAATTACCTGAACAAGATAATCTACGATTACATAGTGATACCTTACTTTCCCTTCGCTATCAAGGTCAACGTTATCAACTACGTCCACCAAGCGTGGATTAACCACATCAAGGCACGTTTCCTCCTTGGCTTCCCTAATGACTGCCTGATCGATATGCTCACCTAATTCAACGAGTCCACCAGGGATACTCCACTTGCCTCTTCCAGGTTCGTTGCCGCGTTTGATAAGCGCAATTTTGCCTTCTCTAACGATGACTATGCCAACACCGACTATCGGTTGATCAGGATACAGTCGCTTCATAGAATATCCCTGTTGGGGAATAAGACACTTCAGACTTAAAACTGCATTTATCAAAAAACAGAAAAAAGAAAAAGAAGGTGCCAGCAGCCTATTCTATTCGTATCGTAGTGCGTCGACTGGCTTTAGTTTTGAGGCGCGCCATGCGGGGTATAACGCGAAGATTACGCTTACGCCTATACCGAACGCTAATGATCCCAAAATAACTTCAGGCGTTAAAATCGGGGTTATGCTGAATGCGCCGCTTCCGCCGCCGATAACACCGCCTTCACCAAGTACGGTCGCGGTTACGTTTGCAAGTGCCCAGCCTAAGAGGATGCCGATGATTGCGCCTATGAAGCCTATGATAACTGATTCGCCTAAGAAGATTGTGAGCACTGTTCTGCTTTTCATGCCCAAGGCTTTCAGAATGCCGATTTCACGAGTTCGCTCAATTAATGAGACGATCATAATGTTCATTATGCCTACTCCTGCGACCAGCAACGAAATTGCCGCTATGCCGCCTAGGAAAAGCTGTATTGTACCGAAGACAGTTGATAGAAGACTTAAAACTGCAGTTGAGGATATGACTGAAACTTGGTCGCTGAAGTGCTCTGTTATTGCCTTAGTTACAGCATCTACTGTGGCGCTGTCACTGTTTGTGAGTTTAACGATTATCATGTCACATTGTGTGGTGTTAAAGAAGCTCTGAGCTTGCTCCAGCGGAATGTAGACGCCAGTGTCTGATGGGCCGCCAATGCCGAATCCGCCGATTTTTCCTAGTACACCAGAAACCTGTGCAATGTAGGTTTCGTTGCGCAACGGCAGTACCGTCGCGTTCGTCCAAGTAACATTCACTAAGTCGCCTGTATTGAAGAATACAGTTCCGTTTTGGCTTGGCTGGTTAACGCGGGTTCCGACAACTACCTCGGTCATGCTTGGACTTGTGGGTATGGAGCCGTTTTCTGCTTTGAAAGTGTTGGTGTATATTGACTGGTAAGTTGCATAGTCAACGCCGTAGATGGTTACTGACCGGTTAAGGTTCTCGCTGACTATGTAGCCGCTTCGGCTTATTATCGCTACAGAATTCGCGATATCCGGCGAAAGCGCATCGATTTCTTGCGTGTAATTAGTGTATAGGCTGAACCCGGAGTTCTCTGTTTGACCTCCGAAGCCACCAAAGCCGCCGCCTCCGCCACTTATGGCGCTGCCGCCGGCGGTAACGATTAAGGTGTCAGCGGATAAGCCCTGATTAAGCTGTGAAGTTATAGTTGCCTGCAACCCCTGGGTGATCGATAGCAGGGCAACTATGGCCGCAATACCGATGATTACACCCAAAGTTGTTAGAGCTGCACGGAATTTTCGGAGCTTTATTGCGCTGAATGAATAACCAAAGATATCTAATGTCCTCATTGACCGTTCGCCTCGTCTGCGCAGATTTCCCCGTCGAACATCTTGACGGTCCTCCTTGCCTGTTTAGCTAGCTTTTCGTCGTGTGTAACCATTATTATGCTGACGCCGTCTTCAGTGTTAAGCTTCTTAAGTAAAGACAGTACTTCTGCAGCGGTCTTCGAATCCACGTTTCCAGTCGGTTCGTCAAGAAGCAAAAATTTTGGGTTGTTGGCAAGTGCACGCGCAATAGCGACTCGCTGCTGCTGACCGCCGCTCAATTCAGCAGGTTTATGGTTAATACGGTCTTTAAGGCCGACGTTTTCCAGCAGTTCTACTGCATGCTTGCGGCGTTGGCTCTTGCTCACGCCCGCTATTGACATGGCTAATTCTACGTTGTCACGTGCCGTCAAACGGGGGATAAGATTGAAGAATTGGAAGACGAAACCGATTTTTAGCCTTAACTCTGAGAGTTGGTTATCACTTAATGTACCTATGTCTACTCCGTCAATTAGCAGTTGACCGGATGTGGGCTTGTCAAGTGCGCCTATCAGGTTTAGCATTGTTGATTTGCCGCTGCCTGATGGACCCAAGATGGACACGAAGTCTCCTGCTGCGACGTGGAAGTTAACGCCGCGCAGTGCTTCCACTGGTACTTTGCCCAGCATGTAAGTTTTTTTAACGTTGATTGCTTCAACGACGGGGGTATTTGTTGGCATTTTTTTCCGCTTCTTTTAAGCTTGATATTTCAGTGTGATAGCTGCGCTCTTATAAGGACTAGCTATTAAGAATATACACCAAAGGTGTAACTGTGTAAAACCGGATAGAGTTACAAACCCATTCTATATCAGGTAGCGGGAAAAATGCACTGAGAAAGCAATAGGGGTATAAATGCCCTTAACATTACTGCAACCCCTTAAGGAGAAAAGGTGTATGTTAGAGTTCATGGTATTCGTCGCAGCCGCTTTTTCGCTGCTTGCCGCTCTCGCATACATACGCTCAATGTTCAAAGGCCACGCTAAGCCTAACAGGGTTACATGGCTGATGTGGTCGGTGGCGCCCTTTGTTGCAACAGCTGCATCGGTTTCTATGGGCGCTGACTTGGCGGCGGTACCTGTATTTATGGCAGGGTTTGCGCCGTTCATGATTTTTGTTGCGTCTTTCCTAAGCAAAGAAGCCTACTGGAAACTTTCACCGTTTGATTATGCATGCGGTGCATTTTCTGCGCTCGCTGTAATACTGTGGTTTTTAACTAATGACCCAATTCTTGCGATTGTCCTGTCAATCATAGCTGACGCTTTAGCAGCAGCGCCCACCGTCATTAAGGCATGGCATGAACCGAAGACGGAGTCGATTTGGCCCTTTCTAATCGGTACGTTAAGCCCCTTTACAAGCTTCTTGGCAGCGAGTACATGGAGTTTTTCAGAACTATCGTTTCCCAGTTACTTGATATCGATTAATCTGCTGCTTGTATATTTGATACTACGGAGGTAGCAGCTATAGTGTTTCAGCGATGTTTTGGCATCTCTGGTTTAGCAGCGTATTGAAGTTGGGCGTGATTGGGAAATACGTGTCGTCGATGAAGTAAACGTCAACTTTCTGGACATCGGATGGTTTTTTAGCTTGCTCTATTAGGGTTTGGATACTATTCATGTCATTGATGAATGCTATGGCCACCAAGTCGCAGGGTCCGGCTACTTCAGATACACCTATAACATTCTTTATTTTCATTATTTGCTCCATTACACCATCCTTTCTGCTGTTATCTGCCAAGCTTATCATAAGGAAAGTTTTACCCTGATAGCCTAAGGCAGATAGGTCTAGGATGGCGACTGAGCGAAAAATTTTCCGTCTTTTCTTAGTTTCTCATAGCGGCGTCTAACTTTGTTAGGTATTGAATTAATGTTCTTGGCGATTTCACTAAAAGACATTGAAGCATCCTTATGCAGTTCTGCAATCTAACAACAAGGCAATCAATCAAATTCAGAAAGTCGCAGAAGATCTTCTGTATATTCTTCGGAATAACCACAATTTACGAGCCTTTTGCCAACAGCAGACTCCGTTTTGTAGCTAGTTTTAAGTGACAGCGTGCCGAATTAGGATTGAACATTATGGTTTCTAATGAGGTTCTAATCGGAGCATCAGGGTTAACTAAAAAATACGATAACTACACCGCTGTTAACGGCATAGACTTCGAAGTGTATAAAGGCGAATGCGTTGGTTTTCTGGGTCCAAACGGCGCAGGAAAAACCACCACAATCAGAATGATTTACTGTTTCCTGTTACCATCCGCAGGTAAACTTGAAGTCGCAGGATTTGACGTCCATACTGAATGCAGAAAAATTAAAGCCGTCGTAGGAGTTGCGCCCCAAGAGGACAACCTAGACCCAGACTTCTCTGTTTTAAAGAACCTCACAACCTACGCGCGGTACTTTGGCATTTCAAAAGATGAAGCGCTTAAACGCGCGGAGGAACAGCTTAAGTTTTTCCAGCTCGAGGAAAAGCGGGATGCCCCCATAATGTCGCTGTCCACTGGTATGAAGCGTCGTTTGATCTTTGCGCGGGCGCTGATTAATCAGCCGCAGGTTTTGCTGCTGGATGAACCTACGACTGGACTTGACCCTCAGGCGCGGCACCTCGTCTGGGATGAAGTGCGGTACCTGAAGAAGCAGGGCGTAACCATAATTCTAACTACACATTATATGGATGAAGCAGAGGTTTTATGCGACCGCATACTAATCGTCGATCATGGCAGAATAATCGAGCAGGGTACACCGAAGCAGCTTATCGAGAAACACGTGGGTAAAGAGGTTTTAGAACTCGACTATGACGAAAAACTGCCTGTGCTACTTAAGGAAGCTTTTCAGTCTGCACGGATCGAGCGACTCGGCGACAGGCTGCAAGTGTTTACCGATCAACCGCACGGCGTCTTTGAAGCTTTTCTGCAAAAGCATAAGCTCCAAAATGTTATGATACGTAACGCTAACATGGAGGATGTGTTTTTGAAGTTAACTGGGCGGGGGCTGCGTGAAGAGTGAACGAGCCGAACCTGCGCAAGTCGCCTGCATCGTTCTCGTGGCCCAAGTTGTCGTATAGGGTTTGGATGGTTTGGCACCGCAACTTTGATGTTTTCCTAAATACGCTTAAAGTTAACTTTTTTCCTTCACTGCTTGAACCAATCCTCTACCTTGCAGCATTCGGATTCGGGCTCGGCGGATTCATCCCAAGCATCGAGGGACAGCCATACGTCAACTTTATTGCTCCTGCGCTTGTGGCGATATCGATAATGAATGGTAGCTTCTTCGAGTGCACCTACGCCTCTTTTGTAAGGATGTACTTCCAGAAAACCTTCGACGCCATAGTCGCCACGCCCGTAAGCGTGGAGGAAGTCGTTGCAGGCGAACTACTATGGGGCGCAACACGTGCGACCATAAACGCCACAATCGTATTGGCAGTAATTTCTGCTGCGAGCCTTTTTACGGCTGTTCCGCTAGTTTCTTCGCCGCTGTTTATTCTTGTGCCGCTAATCGCCTTCTTCGCAGGCTTACTCTTCTCTTCTATAGCCATGTGTTTTACTGCTGCTGCGCCAAACGTTGACTTCTTCAATTACCCAGCGTTTCTCTTCGTTACGCCTATGCTGTTCTTATGCGGCACCTTTTTTCCGCTTACCTCACTGCCTATTCCGGCGCAGGGTTTAGCGTTCGCGGTCTTGCCTCTTACTCAGGTTGTTAATGTTGTTCGTGGCGCAATCGTTGGGGCTGTAGAGCCGATTTTGGGTTTAAGCGTAGAAGCAATCCTGGCATACAGTGTAGTCTGGCTAGTTCTTGCTACTGTGCTCTTTTTTGTGATGGGCATTAACTTGATGAAGAAGCGCTTAACAAGCTAAACCACGACGCCGTTGGCTTCAGCCGCAAGCAAATAGAAAGCGGCTAGCCCCCGCCATTTACTCCATAGCTTGGCGACTTCGCGAGCGTCAGCTGCTTTAATGGGTTTGCCCCCGCAGTAATACTTTGAGATAACCCTCCTGATGCCGAAGTCATCTGCCGGCAACACGTCAAGCCGCTGCATTCCCCGGAATATTGTGAGTTCAGCGGTCCAGACGCCTATTCCCTTAAGTGCATCCAACTCAGCGACGACGGAGTTTATGTCCGGGTTGGTTTTCATTGCCTCCAAGTCGAGATCGCCGGTCGTGGCTGCTTTGGCTGCGCCGTAGATGTATTCGGCTTTTCGCTGGCTTAGACCGCAGGCTCGGATTTCGCTTATACTGGCGTCAGCTAGGTTGTGTGCAGTGGGAAATGTATGGTAGTACGCTCCGTTGATTTCTAGTTTTTCGCCAAACTTTTGGGCTAGGCGTTCTTCGATTGTTCGCGCGATTTTTATGGATATTTGCTGTTCAACGATTGAGTCGACAAGCGATTCAAACGCGGTTAGGGTGGTCGGGTACTTGAAGCCTGCTAATTGCAGGATGATCTTGTGCATGACCGCGTCTTTCTCAGCTTGATTGTATATTGTTTTGAGGTCTAGGTGTAGGTTGAAGATGTATTCTATTGCTTCTTTGGCGCTTTGTTTTGTTTGGGCAGTTATGGGTTGATTGGAGGCTAATTTGATCTGTAATTCGGGGTTTTCTACGGTTCCTTTAGAGGTGATCTTGGCTAAAACTAGATTGCCGTTTACTCTTAGAACCTGACTGAAAACTCCATCTTCAAAGCACCGCACGGCAGGGTTTAAGCCAGCAAATATTTGTGCTGAAAGCTTCAAACTGAATGGAGCCAACGGTTGAAGTTCAAAGGTTTCGGTGAAAGTCATCCGGATTAAACCAGCTGATGCAGTAACAGCCGCTTAGTCGATATATAAGATTTTTAACTCCAAATAGCATTACAACCCAACAGAGGCAACACAGTATGCGCATCGTAATCCGAATAGGTGGAAGTGTAATCGCGAACCCAATAAACATCGAATTACTGGGCAGATACGCAGACATAACCAAACAGATCAAGGCAGAAGGCCACGAAGTAGCGGTTATTCTAGGCGGAGGCGCTTTGGCAAGGCAGTTTATCGGTTATGGCAAGGAACTTGGGTTGGATGTAACTGCGCAGGATGAAGTTGCTATTTCCTGCTCACGGCTTTTCGCGCAGCTCTTTCTTAAAAGATTGGGCAGTTTGGCATGTGGTAAGGTTGCTACTTCGCTGGATGAGGCGAAGCAGTGTATGCGTGACGGTAAAATCTTGGTTATGGGTGGATTGATGCCAGGGAACACTACTGATACAGTTGCAACGCTTGTTGCTGAACGAGTCCACGCTGATTTGGTTGTTAAGAACAGCGACCAAGACGGCGTCTACAATAAAGACCCAAGAAAGTACCCTGACGCGGTAAAGCTTGATAAGTTATCGTTTGAGGAACTTTCGAAGGTTTTTGAGCAAAACGAGCATAAAGCGGGAATCCACCAGATTATTGACCCTGAAGCTGTAAAGGTGCTTCGACGGAGCCATATAAAGACGGTAGTGGTTAGCGGGTTTAAGCCGGAGAATATGCTTGCGGCGCTGAAAGGAGAAAATGTGGGCACTGTTATTAGTTGAATCTTTTATGACTACAGTCTAGTATATTTTTTTTAAAATTAGAAGAAGGGAATGCCGCCCTTCTACTTCATCTTCCATAACTAGTTGCAGAATCAGCTGTTTTTGGTTCAGCATCCGGTTTGGGTTGCAGGTGGGTTGTGGCGACAGTACAAGCAAGCGCAGACGAAACAGCCGCTTTTTGATCTACTATTTGTGCTTGACTGGCTGTTGTTGTATCGAGCCAACAACAACAATTATTATACAACTTTACGCATAGGGGCATGTTAAAGGCGGCATGAATGCTTAAACAAGTTTTTCGATGTCCAATCTGCAGAAAAAGCTTCGGCGACCCCGAAAAGCTAAGACTTCATAGAGTAAACAGACACCACGGAACAGTCTATGGCGACAACTGGTTAACACCGCAGAAAGTTGTAGTCTCTAAAGTACAATCACAAGGCCATTTATGATTCATCATGCCCTAAGTGATAATAACGAAATCTCAAAACATCAAACGAACCATTAGTTGGTTGAGGCGCAAGCGTAATCCCCTCTCTACCCTCTCTCTTCCTGCACTTGTGTCTCAACTAACATAAAGTAAAAAAATTTTGGAGATGAAAGTTTAATATGGAATTCTGTTCAGAATGCGGTTCAAGACTAAAACCGGCGAAAGTGAACTCAGGAAAACAAGTTATTTTAATGTTAACCTGCACAAAATGTGGTATAAAGAAACACGAACCAGATTTAGGTTCGAAAATCCTAAACGGAAAAGTCATTGAGCATAACCCTAAGCAGTTGGTTGCAGTTATAGACAGAGAGTTGGACTTAAACCCGATGCCGACTATACAGATCGATTGCCCACGATGTGGCAACAATACCGCTAATGTGTGGCTGGTTCAAACTCGTGGCTCAGATGAATCCTCGACTCAGTTTCTTCGCTGCACCGAATGTGGGTATACGCTAAGAGAAAACACTTAATTTTTAGTTCACTTAATCTTTTTTAGCTCGATTTTTGTTTATGCAGCATAACAATCATTCTTCACACACTAGCATGCAGGGCACGCAGCATAATGCGGCAGTTCACACTATGCATACTGCAACGCTTAGAACTCGCTTCGCTGTATGTCTGATTTTAACAATTCCAGTACTGCTCCTCTCAGAAGCAATACAGACATGGTTTCAGTATACTCTAGTTTTTCCTTATCAGCAGTATATTCTCTTGATTTTAGCAGTAGTGATCTATGCATATGGCGGTTGGCCATTCCTAACCGGGTTAATCGGGGAACTGCGGCAACGTCAACCGGGAATGATGACGCTTATCGGCACCGCAATATCGGTAGCGTTTTTCTTTTCAGCAGCCACCGTTTTCTTCCCGATAGGAAGCGACTTCTTCTGGGAACTTGCAACACTAATCGATATTATGCTGCTTGGCCACTGGCTTGAAGCACGAAGCGTCATGGGTGCATCACGCGCGCTTGAGGAGCTGGTAAAGGTGATGCCGACATCCGCTCATGTATGGATAAACGGCACATTCATGGATATGCCGGTAGCCCGCTTATCACCCGGTAATGTTGTATTGGTTCGTCCAGGCGAAAAAATACCAGCCGACGGCACAGTAATAGAGGGAGAATCATACGTTGACGAGTCACTGCTAACCGGCGAATCAAAACCTGTTGAGAAAAAACAGGATAGCAAAGTCATTGGGGGCGAAGTTAACGGCGACGGTGCACTGCAAATACGCGTCGAGCGAACAGGTAAAGAAACTTATCTTTCGCAAGTGGTTGGGCTTGTTCGTCGAGCTCAGGAAAGTAGGTCTCATACACAGGATTTAGCTGATCGGGCTGCGGCGCTGCTTTTCTATGTTGCGCTTGCGGTGGGGGCGGCTACTTTTGTGGTTTGGGCGCTTCTTGGAAATGTAGAGTTTGCACTTACACGAAGCGTCACTGTGCTTGTTATTGCCTGTCCACATGCTTTGGGGTTGGCGATTCCATTGGTGGTTGCGATTTCGACGTCGCTGACTGCAAAACGGGGGATACTGATTCGTGACAGGAGAGCTTTTGAAGACGCCAGAGCAATCAATGCGGTTGTTTTTGATAAAACTGGTACTTTGACGCTGGGCCAATTTGGCGTAACAGATGTCGTCCGCTACATCCCACAAAGGGAACTACTGAGTTTAACGGCAGCTGTAGAGCAGAACTCTGAGCATGTCATCGCAAAAGCAATCGTTGATCATGTAAAAACAAAAAACGTGCCTATACCATCAAGTTCAAAGTTCAAAGCAATCCTCGGCAAAGGCGCCCGAGCGGAAGTTGATGGTAGAACAGTGTACGTTGGCAGCCCAGCGATGCTCCAGCACGAACTACACCAAGAAATCGATGACCCTAAAATAGCTGCTCTTCAAAGTGCAGGCAAAACCGTTGTCTTCACAGTTGTTGATGGCAGGTTAGCGGGCGCTTTCGCGTTGGCGGATAATGTACGTGATGAATCATACAATGCGGTTCAGGAGCTGAAAAAAAGCGGCGTTAAAGTATACATGTTGACAGGGGATTCGGAGCAGGTTGCCCAGACAGTAGCGAAAGATTTAGGTATTGACGAGTACTTTGCGGGTGTGCTGCCTGACCAAAAAGCAAACCGAATTTCAGTGTTGAAGCAGCAGGGTTACCATGTAGCGATGGTCGGCGACGGCATCAACGACGCACCAGCTTTAGCGACCGCTGATGTGGGAATTGCCATCGGAGCCGGAACAGATGTAGCAATCGAATCAGCGGATGTCGTGCTTGTGAGAAATAGCCCCGCGGACGTGCCGAAAGCTCTGGGTTTCTCTAAACGAACGTATTCGAAGATGATTCAGAACCTCTGGTGGGCAGCTGGATACAATATTTTCGCGCTCCCATTGGCGGCTGGCGTTTTCGCGGGCTTCGGCATAATAATCGACCCCGCAGTGGGAGCAATACTCATGTCGCTAAGCACTATATTAGTGGCGATTAACAGCCAGACACTTCGACGCAGCACATTATAGTGGTGGCTTCGCGATGCTTTTGCCTGTTAGCGTCTTTGTCCACTGCTTAAACTCCTCTGAAACCGGGTGCTCATCAAAGAGTTGTCGGCGTTTCGCTTCTAGAAGCAAGTTATCTTTTCCCTTGTACTCGGCGGCGGTTACGATGCTGTGTCCACGTACCTTTGCCTTAGCCAAAACATCTGATAATTTGTTGCGCCATGCTTCATCCCTGAGTGCATGATGCTCTATAATGATCAGCGGAACAACCTCAGTGATTCGTTCAAGGTTTAGCAGTGCCTGTTTTATCTTGTGTTCAGACACTCGGCTGCCCTCAAGATACAGTGGCGGTCCACCCATCATCAACACAGAGGGTTTAGCAGCTAGGATCAATTCGGCAGTCTGTATCGACATGGGGCCTTGAATGTCGGGTGCAAACATGAACCGCTCGCCGCCGCATTCAACGGTTGCCATAATCACCCAGCCCAGCGAGTGGTCGTCTGAACCGTGAGCAACAGCAGGAGAGAAACTAAGTTTCGTCTCTCCGTAAGTATAGTTTTTGCCGTCCGCTGCCTCAAAGTTTTTGGAGTATTTAGCGCCGGTTTTCTGGAACATCCAAGCACGCTCCCGCTGGCTGGCGTTTATGTTCTCTTTAGGGTTCTTGGCGAGAACGGTTTTACCTTGGTAGATTTGTCGTGCGGTTTCCCCTTGCTCCGTCCAGTTGACTACCCAGTCCTCAAAGCTTGGTGTGTGGTGGTCGTAGTGGTAGTGGCTGATGGTAGTTACGGAGGCTTGTTCGGCGGCTTGGGTGATGTCTTGGCGCAGACGTGCTATCGTTTGGAACTCAATGGGGTGCGGCGGCAAATTGAAGCGCCATGGGCAAAGCGATATTCCAGCATCCAAGAGCACCGATAAGTCGGGGGTTTCTACGAGGGTACACATGGAGCGGACGCCTAAGCTCTCAGACGCTAAAGGCGTAACTTTGATTTTATCCAGCAGGCTGCCGTTATGCATTTTTATCTAACGTATCTGGTGTTTCTGTTCAGTAAAAGCTTTTTCAGATGCCACTTTGGCATAAACAATTAATGTTTAAAGCTACTGCATTACTCCTGTAAGTAGGCTGATTTTTATGACTCAACAACCAAGCAGGGACCTTGAGGTCGCTACCTTAGCTGCTGGCTGCTTCTGGTGCACCGAAGCCGCATTCAGCATAATTCGAGGCGTAGAACGCATTGAACCTGGGTACACCGGCGGCGTAGTACCCAATCCCACATATGAGCAGATATCAACCGGTGAAACGGGGCACGCTGAAGCCGCACAGGTCTTCTATGACCCAAAAGTGATCACTTACCGCGAGGTACTTGAGATATTTTTTGCAATACATGACCCGACCTCAGTTAACAGGCAGGGCGCGGATGTGGGCACGCAGTACCGCTCAGCCATATTCTATTCAGATGAACAGCAGAAACGGACAGCAGAGGAACTTATCGATGAGCTTAACCGCGAGGGCATCTGGGATCGCCCAATCGTCACCACCCTTGAGCCACTGAAGCACTTCTACAGGGCGGAAACCTACCATAAAGACTACTACAAGAAGCACCCAAAAGAGCCCTACTGCCAAGCTGTAATCGCACCAAAAATCGCTAAGCTACAGGCGCGCTTCATCGATAAAATTAAGGTGCCGCTATGACACAGCAAACGTCGTTTGACAGCGCAGATTTAGTTCTACGGGAAATCGAAGCGCAGGCTGAAGATGCTTTTCTGCCAATAATAGGTCCGGACAAGGGCAAGTACTTGGCGACGGAAGTGCACAAAGCCAACCCGCGGCGTGTTCTTGAAGTAGGCACTCTGGTTGGTTACTCGGCGATTCTGATGGGTAAAGAGATGCAGGCGGGTTCGGAGATAGTGAGCATTGAGATACACCGTGACGAAGCGGAATTAGCGGGTGAGAACATAATCAGCGCTAACGTTCCCGCAAAAATCAAGGTCATAATCGGCAACGCACTCGACGTCATCCCGACGTTACAGGGATCGTTTGATTTAGTGTTTATCGACGCCGAGAAAACCGAGTACCTGCAGTACCTTAAACTTGCTGAGCCAAAGCTGCATATGGGCACGGTTGTATTTGCCGATAACGCGGGAGTATTTGCCACTCAGATGGCTGATTACCTGCATTACGTTCGGCACAGCGGCCTTTACGAGTCACAATACATACAGGTCGGCGGCGACGGCGTGGAAGTCAGCGTTAAACTTTAGGGTAAATGTGTTCTGCGTCTGTATCTGCGCTTCTTGGATCTAGGCTTGTTTAGTCGTTCGCCGCATTGTGGACAATACGCTTTGCCCTTGGATACAGGAAGCTGTGTTCCTTCGGTGAAGAAGTGGCCGTTTTGGCATTTGAGGTCGAATTGGAAAGCTTCACGTTCGTAGTCTTCTGGGTGCGCTAGTATGTCTTCTTTTATGGATACTTTGCTTTGTATGATTTCGTGTGGAGGGTAAACTGGTGCAGGCGTGATTGGTTTGGACTGTTTGGTTACTGTTTGAACTACGACTGGGGCAGGTTTCGGCTGTGGCGGAGGTGGCGGTTCCACGGTTACCGCGAAAGGCGTAACTTGGATAGCGGGCAAGGGTTGAACAACCGGCATAGGTGGTGCGGATACGACGGCGGGTTTAGGCTGTGGTCTAGTGGCTGGTTTCTCGATTACGACTGGTTTAAGCTGCTTAATCTGCTTTGGCGGGGCTGGTATGGGTCGGGGTACTTCTAGCCCGGCTACTGGTCTGGCGTGGGCAATGGTGAATGGTGCAAGCGGTTTAGTCTGCGTGGACTTTTTAGGTTTAACAATATGCTTAGCTGAGAGAACTGGTTTCGGTGGCTCAAGGGGTTTAGCCGGCGCTATCCTGACGGGGGCAACTATCTTTACCGCGGCACCTGTTTTCGGCGTAGAAATAGTCTGTATAGGCGATGATACTGGTTTGGGGGCAGCTGAGGCTTTTACAGCTTTAGCCGGTTTGTCTACTATTACTTTTATCTGGACTGGCACCATGTCGGGGATTATGGCTTTAGCTATCTTTTTATCCAGTTTACCGGCTGTTTGGCTGGGTTGTATGCGTTTAGTGTTTATTATCGGCGCAGTTGTTGATTGCCCGCAGTCAGTGCATACTTCACTGTACTCAGCTAGTCTACGCCCGCATTTCCTACAAAACGGCAATATATTCACTCTAATGCTTTTTAGAGGAAATTGGCGCGGGAGGCTTTAAACTTTAACCAAGATTCTCTGGTTCTTACCTGAATGTTTAAAGAGTCTCTTGGGGCTTTTTGGTGGTGGGTGGGCGATGACGAGTCTGGCCCCGCAGAATTGATGATGTGGATCTTGAGTGTGAGGTAGTGTTAATGGCAAGTTTCGGGTTCAGTCCTGAGCTAAACAGATGAGATGCTACCTAAGAGCCCACCTAATAAAAAAAGTTTCAATTAGTAAATGCGCGCCATGAACTTGAAAGTGATAAAAGTCTAGTCGAAAAAGGTTATTGATGCGTTTGCAAAATAGCGTTTTTTTGCGGTTACTTGTGCTTTTTTTACTATTTCGTCTCATTCGAAATATATTGAAAACAACCACAAGTAAAAATATCCCTATTTTACCACAAAGGCACTGGCGCCCAAATAGCCAAAACTACTAGAGCTATACCGATCAATGCATGCATGGCAAGTTTTTTCCAGTCCGTCAAATAACGCTTAAAGCCATTTGCACTTTTCTTCAAGACTTGCTCTTTATTTCCCATTATCAGGACCTTTGAATGAAAGATTTTTTGGTTACATTAAAACATTAACGAAGGTTCTACTGGAATACAATCATACAATAGGTTGTGTGAGAAATCGACTAACTGTAGATTGGTTTCAAATACTCTGGTCTCTTTAGGCAGGGAAACGAATTGGACACTCCCTCTGGAGATCTCGCCATAAAAGCTCAACTTTTTTTTGATAATTAGCGTTAGGAATATTGCGAATGCTTTGCTGGCTTTACCCATGCTTAGTACCAGGTGTGTAGAGTCGATATAACGTTAATTGTATAGGTTTCTTGACTAAGCTAAGTTAACGTTTCTTGACAAAGAAGTGACTGACAAACGCCATTAATAGAGGAAAGAAAGAAACTTTTAGAGAATTGGCGGCGTAAATGCGATTGTTGTTGCTTCTGAGCATACACCAATCCTAAAAAGCGAAGAGAATTCCTATTTTGCGTAGATTTATGGGTTTTTTTGGAGGTGAATTTTTTGAGTAAAGAACCAGCCCAAGAGGGCATGCTAAGCAACAACGCATATGACCTTATGGCACAGTTAACAGAGGAAAACCAGAGTTTATGGCGAATAAAAAATAACTACAAAAAAGATGCACAAGGCGATCAAGAAGCAATGGACTTCTGGAATTTTCTAGAGAAAGACAAACAAGACCATATCAAGAAGTTGACGGAACTATTGGAAAAAAGAATCAAAGCACAATAGGGTAGGATTAGCTTTTTAATCAGCTATCTTTTTTTTAGCAAAAGAGGAGGGTTACTTTTCCTCTGGGGGTGTTTCCCAAAGTTTGAGTTTTTCCTTCTTTAGCTCGGTGCGTTTCTTTTGCAGGTAATTATATACTGTATGGTGCTCGCAACCGTCGATTATCATCTGTACTGCGTTACGTGCGGCGTCGGCTTCCGTGAAGCTACCGATTATACCGATGGTGTGGCCATAAACAACTACGTCTGCGTCTGTTAACTCTTCTATGAGTTTTCTTGTTTTGCCTTCGGTGCCGATGATTCTGCCTTTGATGCGTTTAATATCAGCTTCAGAGCGGCCGAATATGACGCGAAGGTCGATCATGTCGAAGATGTCGTCTTCGTTTCGGATAAGTCGGAAAGCGGTCTCCGGCGGAAACCCTCGGCCGATACCTGTTACAATATCTTTAGCTCTAAGCAACAACGAGGGATCATTGCTTTGTTCTGAAAGAATAATTTTGACGCTTCCCTCTTTATCTATGTCCAGTTTTACTTGAAGTTTTTCTTCTATGTACTGTTTTGTTTTACCTTCTGGACCGATGAGTATACCAACACGTTCTTTTGGAATCTTTACAAACATATCTGGACCGGGCATTATTTACCAACAACCAATTTGTATAATTCTTCTTCTGGAATTACTTCTACGTTTTGGCGCCTAAAGAATCTATTCACGTTAGTTAAGTCTCGTTTAAGCATGAATTCGGCGAGCGGATGCTGAGTTGATACTGATTGGGATACGTCGAAAATTACGGGTTTCCCTTTCCAGATCATCATGTTGTATTCGCTTAGGTCGCCGTGAACGATTTTTGCTTTCTTATAGAGCCTTTTAAGGTAGGTTACTATTACTTTGTAGACTTTTTCTGGGTTCTCTGGAGGTTGCTCCTTAAACGAGGGTGCACTAACACCTTTCTCGCCGATGAATTCCATAACTACAACGTTACTTTTGACGGCTATTGGTTTTGGCACCCGCACCTTTGCCTCGTCTGCTTCCCTTAGGTTGCGGAATTCCTTCTGTGCCCAGACAGCAATTAAAGAACGGGTATCATGCTTGACGTCTTTGAATCGGGGGTCTCCCTCGATGTATTTATGCATGCCCGCTTTGAAGTCTGCTGAAGAGGTTAAGTATATTTTTACGGCTAAATCCACGCCGTCTTTGTTTGTCCCCCAGTAAACCCTTGCTTCTTTTCCTGAACTTACAACGCCGTTTAGTTCATAGATTATACCGCTGTTCATCAAGTCAAAGACGACCATACGGGTTTTGTTATCGAAAACTTCTTCAACGGTAGCGCGGTCGTTTGATCGATCGCGATTTAGCATTTTATCTCTGCGCTCCACTGATCTTTCGCGGTGGTCTAAGCGTTTTCGGGCGTTGTAGGACATAATAGTCACAGAAGATTAAACTGGCGGGTATTTAAAAGCAATCAAGCGTAGGATGCCTAATTCAGTTAAAATCAAGAATATACAATAGAAGAGATTTAGAGGGTTAATAAGCCCTTTCTTCTCAGGTTTTCTGCCTGTGAATGCGTGTAACGCCAAACGACGTCGCCGCGTTCGTTTGTTTGGAAGTCCCATGGTGAAACGATTACGATGTCGCCTTCGCGTATCCAGACGCGGCGTTTCATTTTTCCGCGGATACGGCAGAGTCGTTCGGCGCCGTCTTGGCATTTAACCATGATGCGGTCGAAGCCGAGCAGTTTTGTTACTACCCCCAGGACTTCGCCTTGGCCCGGGTAGACCATTTCGCTTATTGCGCCTTCAGAGAGTACTTTTTTCTTTCCCAAAGAGTTAGCCTCGTTATTCGGATTTGAAAAGTATAGTTTATCTTGCTTAAAAGGTTATCAGGTTTTGTAGGCTTTTTGACAGTAAAAATACTACAAGTAAGCACTGATTTGGGTGGGCGGCGGGAAGATTATGCCTTTATCTGTCATTAAAGGAAAACAGTCAGCACTCATCCGAGCAACGTTTCAATCCATTCTGCATATAGCAAGCGATTTATAGTATAATTCAAATTGACTCGTTAAATCACGATAAGTATCGAAAGTGTAATAAATGATCGTTTCATACTGTGGGGAACTTGGAGAGAGGGAAAACACATGGATATTATAGCCATGATAGGATTGGGAGCGGCGGGGTTAAGTACGGTTTCGCTGCTTCCGCAGATAGCAAGAGTTTGGAAAACAAAATCAGTTAAAGACATATCCACAGGGTGGTGCAGCTTCATGTTTTCGTCGGTGTCGCTGTGGCTGATCTACGGTTTATTAGCCCGGGACATACCTATCATCGCCGCTAACTCTGTCGTGGTAGTGCAGTCAGCCACTATTATGACGTTTAAGGCGAAGTATCAAAAGGGGGCAGGCATGTTTTCTGGAATAGCATCCAAGTTAAGGTCAAAATCGGGCGATTCGGAGCCGGATGCAGAAATGGGAATTCCGTTCGCTCTTTAAAAAATCGCCATAAATAAACAATTTTCTTTTTTTAACGTTCAAAAACCCCTAGTTTTACTTGCAGGACGAAGGTTTATGCCATGTTAAGACTCTGCTTTATCCGTCTTTAACTGTAGATTAAAAGGTGCTGGTTGTAGTTGGGCTTTTTTTGTTTTGTGGGGATGGGTGGCTTATAGTTTGCCCCGTCCCACTGATGTGTTGGGGCAGTCTTGTTTTTTGGTTTGGGCTGTTTTTGTGTTTGCGTTGGGATGAGTGGCATAGTTTTTTGCCTCGTGGGTATGTTGAGCCCGTTAAGTAAAAGAGATGAGGTGCCGCTGAGGCAGGTAGGACAATGCACGTTACTGCTCGTTAAGCAGGTTTTTGCGGCTGAACACCTTTTCCAGCTCATCCTTTGAAAGCAGACCCTTTTCGACTGCAACTTCCTTGACGGTTCTATTCTCTGCCTGAGCTTGCTTAGCGATTTTGGCGGCTTCGAAGTATCCGATTTTAGGCGCCAGCAACGTTGCCATCGAAGGGTTCTTCTCAAGGTACATTTCGCAACGTTTCTCATCCACCGTTATACCTTTGACGCTGCGTTCCGTGAATGCGGGGAGGTAGTTGCTTAGGATTTGGATGCTGAACAGCATGTTGTAAGCGATTGCGGGCGTCATAACGTTGAGCTCCAGCTGCCCAGCCTGCACAGCCAACGCTACTGCAGCGTCAGCTCCAACAACTTGGTAGCAGACCATGTCTAGGCATTCAGCCATAACGGGGTTGACTTTGCCAGGCATGATGGAGGAGCCGGGCTGCACCGGTGGAAGCGTGATCTCGTTTAAGCCGGTTGTCGGTCCCGAAGCTAAAAGGCGCAGGTCGTTTGCAATGCGGATTAGCTCCAGTGCGAGTTCTTTGAGTCCGCTTGAGACGGTTTGCGCGCGTCTGTGGCTTTGCAGGGCTTCAAAGTTATCGCCTGCAGGTTTAAATGGGAATCCGGTGAGTTTGGCGAGGTCAGCTACTGCCAGCCGCTTGTAATTGGGGTGTGAATTTGCGCCTGTGCCTGTCGCTGTTCCGCCTAAAGCCACAAAGTAGAGGTTTTCTTGTCGTCTGCGCAGTTCAGTACAGGCGTTAGCGATTGCTGATCCGTAAGCGTTGAATTCTTGGCCTATGGTGACTGGGACTGCGTCTTGAAGGTGTGTTCTTCCCGATTTCAGCACATGCGCGTTCTTTTCGCCGAGCTCTATGAATGCTGTGGATAACTCGTCGAGTGCTTTGAGTAGCGGCTGAAGCGCCATGAGTACTGAGACATGCAGGGCGGTTGGGTAGGTGTCGTTTGTGGATTGCGCCATGTTGACGTGGTCGTTTGGGCTTAGGGATTTGTAGTCGCCTTTTTGTTTTCCTAGAATTTCGAGTGCGCGGTTGGCGAGGACCTCGTTTGTGTTCATGTTAAAGGATGTTCCTGCGCCGGCTTGGAAGACATCGATGACGAATTGATCGAGGTGTTTGCCGGATAGGACTTCGTCGCAGGCCTCAATTATTGCGTTGCCGATTGTGGGGTTGAGCATGCCGACTTGCATGTTTGCTGTTGCTGCAGCGCGTTTGATTAGCACGTAAGCTTTTATCATGTAGGGTGAGGTTTTAAGGCCGCTGACGGGGAAGTTTTCTACTGCTCTGAGGGTTTGTATGCCAAAGTATGCGTCTTTGGGGATTGCTTTCTCGCCAAGCGGATCGATTTCTCTGCGTGTATCCATCGCTTTTCGCCAACTAACTGCTCTATTGGTTACTGTCCAGATAATAATATCTCTTTTCAGAGTTAGATTTCGAATTTTTCTATTATGCGGTTCTCTTTTTCGCCGGTGATTTCTGCGGTGACATGGAAGTACTGTTCAAGCCCCGATTTTTTGATTCTTGGCTTCAGTAACTCGTCGATTTGGAATACGCCTGCGGAGTTGGACATTCTGATTTTGATTATTAGGGGTTTTGGGCCTTTCTCGTTTGGCTCCACTTCTACTTTCTCGATGCTAAGGGCAGATACGGCGTGTATGTCTATTTTTCCCGAGTTGAATGGTATGCGAGCTCTGCCGGCTTCCATGTCTAGTGCATCTGCGATGCCAACTATGCCTGCTTCTTTGGTTAGGACCCTAGTACCTGAGTCCATACTGGGCTGTTCTTCATGGCAGACTATTGCATGCAACACTTCAGAGGTTATGATTGCTCGTTCCTCAACGGTGTAGATCGGCGTTAGCAGGTTCTGCAGTACATCGTAGGCGATGAACGCGCTGTATTTTTCGTGGTCTCGGCGCTGGACAATCATGCCCACGTCATGCAAAATCGAGCCTAAAACGACTATAACTTCAGCGTCATCCTCCGTCATGCCATAGTTTTCGACAATGCTGGGTGTAATGAGCTTTTTCTCGGTTAAGATTCTAAGTAGCTTTAATGCGATATTGGAGACGATTTTCACGTGTGTGGGTCCATGGTCGGTGTAGCCCATGCGCTCTATTGCCATAACGTTTGAGCATCGCCAATACGTCTGCAGCTTCTTGTCCTCCTTGATCCTCTCCATAACTGCTTTGAGTTTACGGTTGCCACGAATCGGGATGTTAAAAACGTAGGACAATTTTGGGTGCTTCCAAGATGGATAGTATTCGGGCGTTGGGATTTAAACTTAGAGCGATTAGATCTTGCTGCTCGGAAAAAACGCTAACCCCCTTATTTATAAGCTAATCATCTGCAGGCTTAATGGTTGGATTTCTGTGCATTCGCTGGTTTATAACTGGAAATCGGTGCCGACAGTCTGCCGGTTTTTGTATATAAAGCGCCTAAATAGGACCTACCTATCTCAGCGTGAGGACTCCATCCCTTACTTAAATGGGATTTTTACGCGGTTGTTCCGTACCCGCTAACCGCTACGGCTGCGTCAGTTGAGGATGCGTCGGTTTTAGCGTCTATTAGTACTGACCAGATGATGCTCTGAGATGGAAACAGCGTTAATAGCTCGTCGGTGCTCAAGGCTACTGTGCCGCCGCCGTTGAATACGCGTGTGACTGGTGCCGAGATTACGTTGTCGATGTATTCCACTCTTATGCGCACGGTTACTGTTTCGTTGTGGCTAAAGCTTCCTGATACCGTTATCGTGGGTGTAAAGCTACCGATTGTTAGGGGATGGACATCAATCGTTTTTAACTCGCCGAATTGGCCGTTTAAGCCGACTGGAACGGTGACTTCGCGTTTAAACGTGCTGCTTGTGCTTCTAAGATGCTCGCCATAGGGGTTGTGTATGCGAGCTGTCCATTCGCCTAGGAAGCTTACACCGCTATCTATGGTTGGCGCAGGGTCACAGTTGGGACCGATGTCTATTGCGTAGATGTCATTTGGGGTAGAGGTGAATGATTCGAAAACTACCCCGAAGAGCAAAGTCTGGTCCATAGCACCATCGACGTATATGGCGGTTTGGTTAGTATGCTCGTTTTCGCCCATCCAGAAGCGCACGTTCTGTAGTTGGCTGTCGGAGAACTGCGCTGCTTCCTCAACCACTATGCCGACCGAGTTGTCGCGTATGTTGAATGTGGTGCGTTCTATCTGTGAGCTTGCGTAGCTTCCGGTTGCGTTGCTGACAGCCGGGTTTTTGTTGAGGGGTGAGCGGAAGACGATTCCCTGCGTGTTATTGATGAATTGGCAGTTTTCCACTTTGTTAAATTCGCTCCAGGTGTCGGTGTTGGCGAATTCTAGAGCTACTGTGGAGTCGATGAATTTGGAGTTGGTGATTGTTGTTCCAAGCGAGTTCTCCACGCGTATGGTGCCATTGATTAGGGTTAATCCTGAAATAGAGGCGTACTGGGAGATGGTGTAGTTGTCGCCGTAGATGACAATTTTGTGTCCGTTGCCGTTTATTGTGGCTGAGTCGCCGACGATTTTGGCGTTCATCTTATTGGAGACATATACGTCGCTTGTAAGGTCATATGTCCCTGAGTTGAGGTAGACAGAGTTTCCCTCTGACAGTGCGGTGTTAAGTGCGGTTGAGGCGTCTTTTGCTTGGTCGGAAACGTAGCCGGTTAGCATGTTTTTTAGTTTGTAGCCGCTGTTTTGCGTTAGGACAAAATCGTAGTCAACTGCGTTAGTGCCATATGAGCCCTGTATACCGTCGAGTATGAGGTACGTGTTGATTCCTGTAAGGACTAGTAGTATTGCTAAAACGATAACTATGGCGCGTTTAGAAATGGCTTTTTTTAGTTTACCACTCATACTCGGGGCTCGATGGGTTTATGGTACCATGTGCCAGCCAAAGCTATTTAATTTTACTGGATTATGGCCAACGCTACTAGGAAAGAGTTTTTTATAAAACATTAAATTATGCAAGTATACTCAGTTACTGTTGAGGTTTTACTTTTGCCAGAACTAGTTTTTGAGGGAACCGCCAAATGGGATGGCGGTACGGAATGCAGCTTAGCAGTAAAAGGTCAACAAATCGTCTCTGTCAGCCCACCGCCATCGTTTGGGGGAAAAGAGGGTTACTGTACACCTGAAGACATTTTTGCGGCAGCACTTGCTTCCTGCATAAATACGCTTTTTATGTTGATCGCAAAGAACAGCCAATTAAGTTTAAAAAATC
>JAAYYI010000073.1 GCA_012515445.1 Candidatus Bathyarchaeota archaeon
ATCAGAATAAACATGTTCGGTTTAACGCTTATATACATAAAAGTCATACAACCACTACCGAACGAGTACCACGTTGATATTCCAAGTCTGCACGTTGAACGCTTGCGGTCATTCTTCTGATAAACATCACAAAAGAGCAAGTGTCGAAAACATTAAGATAATCATTAAGAACGGCTGGACAGAAAAAGCAGTTCATCGAACAGTTCAAACTAAGCCAAGAAGCTTACTCTAAGTATTATCCTAAAGCAAATTACGGCTCTCAAAAGGTGATCACTTGAACGTTTACAGAAGTCGGTCTTAGCTACAAACGAAAATGGAGCAATGGATACAAACAAAACTTTGTCAGCGCGTATGATGCCTTCGCAGAGATGCTTGGGATACATTGGGAGCCGCCTTACTTTTTGGGAAGAAAAAATCGATTTCTTCCTAACAACAGTCGTTTCTTGTTCTAATTAAAAAATGCTCGATAAAACAAGTCCTTTCTGGAAGAAGAAAAAACAAACAATAGGGGGAACACCAATTTTTTCTTTCAGAACAAAATCAAAAAACCATATGAAAAGGCACTGCCGTTCGTGCCATTAGAACGAGAAGTAGACGCATTAGTAGCTGGTTGTAGCAAAAAAATAGGCACTTGCATATTAGCTCTAAAAGAAACTGGCTTCAGAATAGGCGAATTATGGCAATGTAAATGGACAGACCTAGACAAAGAAAACTTTACCCTCAAATGTATCGCTGAGAAACACGGCAATCCAAGACAAGTAAAAATATCGGCTAGATTAATGGCAAGGCTATTTACACTACCTAAAAACAATGAGTACATATTTAGGAACGGAAACCTCAATGCCTTCAGATGGAAGTACGACAGACAAAAGAGTGCACTTGCTATCAAGCTTCAAAACCCACGACTTAAACAGGTAAGATTCCACAGCTTAAGACATTACAAGCAACCAAAGAATACGCAACAACCAGAAACATTCTCTACGTGAAAGAAGTCTTAGGCCATCGTAACATAAACAGCACCTTAGTCTACACCCATCTGGTACCAGTTGATGACGAAGCCGAGAACGATCATCATGCAACCGCTAAAGATGAGAAAGAAGCTGGCGAACTAATAGAACAAGCTTGGCAGTACATTCTAACGACTCCACAGGGAATTATGATGTTTAGGAAAGCTAAGAAACGCGGGGAGTAGGTGTATTAGTAAAATGAGCTGGTGTATTGGTTGTAACCCGCTTTCTGTTATTGTGGCATTCGGCTAATCGGGCTACCCGCGCCTTCCGGCAGATTCTTCATCGGCGACCGTTCGCCCTTTCCACTTGCAGGACGGCCGTTTCACCGTTTCCAGCCCAGCGGACTCGACATCACAAATGTGTCATAGCCAATGTCCGGGTGGACGTTTCGTTTCTGCTCCGTTGCCAAACCTCTCGGTCTGTCCAGAGGACTGCAATTCTGCGTGTGAGCGGAGTTTCCTCAGTCCCCAACTGTGGGGACCGATAGCCACGCACCAACTCACCAGCCCATTACGCTGATTTAGCGGCGCAGGCAATAAAGCTACCCGCCAGCGACTCAAGGTTTATGGCTGGTTTTTTTGGCAACTACAAAAGCTATGAGGGCGATTACAACTATTGCGGCTGCTGAGAGAGCGTATACGGACCCAGCTGGGATTGGCTGAATCGACGGGACTTGGGTTGGCGTGGGACCTGGGGGGATTGGGGTTTGTATGGATGAGGCAACATTGAAGGTTATTATGCTGTTCGCATATTGAGGAACTGGATAAGCAGAGGTGTCAGTGGGGAAATTATTGTATAGAAGGACGTTGCAGGTGGCGTATACTTGTATGGTTTGTTTTCCGTAGGGGATATCTGTTAGGGGTAATTTCAAATAAGATTGGCTTGTGCCGCTGTAGGCAGTTATGTTTCTGTTGCCCAGCCAGCTTGCATTGTAAGTGACCTCTGTGAGGTAGCCGCCGGCGTTCATAATAGTGCCAAATCCAGCGGGAAAATAAACATCCTTTGCTAAACTCACAATCATGATGATGGTTGCCGAGTTATTATCCACGATTATGGTGGGGTTGGCATAGTCGGGGTTGGCGTAGTGATTCATGGGCCAAGATGCGCCGATTTTGTAAAAGAAAATGTTTGGCTCAGCAGAGATATCGGTTGGGGTAAAATGAAATGGGGTACTGGGTTGGGCGATTGCAGTTAAGGAAACCAGTGTAACACTTAAGAATGTAAGAGAGAAAACGGCGAGAGAGAGGTTTCTTAGTCTCAACTATACACCAATAGAGGCTGTTGACGGTTTGGAATTAAAGGTTTTTTGTACAGATTCCTTGACAAAGGCCAGTCAAAGTTTCTATATGAATATACTGCAGCCGACGATTACCACTTTTCCGCCTACAAAAACCTCAAGATTCTACAGCGGCGCTGGCAATAAAGCTACCCGCAGTGAATTGGTGAATTCACAAAAAAGGATCGTTTGCTTTGAGTTGTATAAGTACAGGCGGTAGCAGGCTTGAACAATAATAGATTAATAATATCAAACCTAGGTTTAGCCATAAAGAGCTAAGGTGTTAAGATTGTTATCAGTTGGGAAATTAAACCAGTGTAAACACGCCATTATTTGCTCAGAGGAGAGGGATTGAGTATGTCGGTTTTCGTGTTTGACAAGGATAGCACAGATACCATACGCTACCTTCTAGCGATGAAGCACTTTTCGGAGTACACGATTGGTCCACAGGGCATAGATTTACAGCTCTGCGCGCTGACACTGGAGAGAGTTTTAATTCAGACGGGGCTAAATTACCCAAAGTTCCAAAAGGAAAAGCAAAGTGATCTGAAAATTTTTGACATCGTAAAGTTCCTATCCCAAAAAAACATCGTAAACTCATCAGTTGCCAACCAGCTTTTCGAATACATAAACTTCCATGACTCCATAATCCGCACTGGAGCCAAAATCACCAATGAAGTAGCACACACAATGGCTTCTCAGATTCTGCGGTTCTTATGCGCTGAAGCAGGAATAAGCATGGAAAAAGAAATTCAAGAGGCAGCCTTCGAAGACATCACTAATCATAAAATCGGGCAGTCGCTAAAAAACGAAGCTTTTGAAGTTGAAGAAGCAGACTTCGATAATCTAAACCGACTACATTACAAGTCAGCACAAATTCAAAATGAAATATTAAAAAAATTGACTGTACCGCTAAAGCCGGCAAAGGTATCTGGATTTACGCCATACACAGGCGGCATCATACTTCCGTTCATTACAGAACAGGTATCCAGTAAGAGACCAAGCGATTGCGCCTACCTTGGAGTAACCTTTACGCCAAACAGCATCAGAATAGGATTAGATTTTGGAGCGCAAGCCCACAAGTCCATAGTAAAATATTATGAACTAATTATAAACGGAGCCTTGACATGTGAAATCGAAACATTAAGCCGGAAAGCCGCTGACTACTGCTTCTGCGACACCTACTGGTACTACCACACAAGAAACTTACAGTCGCTCCAATGGGGCCTAACGATGTATGGGTCTACAAGATTAGCTATAGAGAACGTTATCGAGGAAACAAAGCAGTCGGAGGGCACTGCGTTGTCTGGGCATCGATACTTAATCGGCAAGGTAATTCAGAGAAGACCCGAAGACTTCACCTACATCGCTAAAGGCATAATAAACGATGCCGCACGGAACCTAAACGAACTCTACCCAATACTAGAGCTTATCGATAAGTCTTAAGCGGTCTAAACGAAGGTTCCAGTGCCCACCAGCACTACTTTCCCGCCGACAAGCACTTCGATTTTTTCGCCGCCTGGATACGCTTTAAGCTGAAGCAGTGAAGGTCTATTAATTTCGCAGCCCTGTTCAACTCTTACATCGATCCTATCTGAACCGAAGTAACGGTATCGGGAAAGGTAACCTGCGAGGCAGCCGTTGCCGGAACCAGTCGCTGGATCCTCGGGGATGCCGTATAAATCGACGAATACTCTGACGTTTAGGTTGTTTTCTGGGCGGTAGGTTTCTGGGCAATAGATGAGGATGCCGCCGTGGACGCGGTCAGCGATTTTCTCCAGCAATCCAAAGTTTACGCGGGCTTTCTTCACTGCCGCCAGAGTTTTTAACGGTACAATCATGCAGGGTATGCCCGTTGAGACCTCCACAATCGGGTAACGCTCGTCAAAGTTATCTTTTGGCAACTGGAGGATCGGCGCCAGCTCCTCAACCGAGAAGGCTTCACCGAATACAGGTGGCTTCTGCTTCATCCATGCTACCTCTTGCCCGGCGGCGTCTCTTTGGAATGTTACGGGAATTTGCCCGATGCCCAAGTTCAGATTCAAAGCGTTGGGTTTTCCTTCAGCAATGTAGTTTCTTATGGTGTATGCGGTGCCAAGGGTGGGGTGACCTGCAAACGGCACCTCCTGCTGTGGCGCAAAGATGCGCACATCGTACCCGCCGTTTCTGGGCTGGTCGCTTAAGATGAAGGTGGTTTCTGAGAAGTGGGTTTCGTTGGCGATTCGCTGCATCTGCTCAGTTGACAGCCCCGCCGCATTTCGAAATACAGCAAGCTGGTTGCCGGCGTACTTTTGCTCGGCGAACACATCGACTAGATAAAACGTTATCTTTGACATGTTATTGATCCCCAAACATTGTCTAAGCTAGAGCTATATTAAACAGTCTCCCATGGTTTTGCGCCTTTAAAAAAGGGAGAGGGTCCTCGCTCTGAGACGGGTAGGTCCTGCTTATGCCGCTTTTTATAGGAGATAGGGAGATAGCCGCAGAGCAAGCTGCGCCGTCGTATACAGAATCATCACCCAAACACAGCAGCCCAAAGACATTTAGACAAAAACAGCATAGAAACACAACAACCACACAACCCACTAAACCTAACACCAGCAAACGCACAAACCCCACAATTACTGTTCTGCATCTGTTTAGAGTATAAATAAGGGGGGTTAGAGAAAAAATCGCAACAGAAGCAGTAGAGCGCCAAAACCAATAAAACCCGCCATGCCCCAAGCAGTTGTTATGAAACACGTGATTCTGATTACGGGCACACCATGTGTGGGTAAAACCACAGTCGCAAAAGCGCTCACAACAAAACTCAACGCCCAATACATTAACTTGACAGACTACGCCAAACAGAACAATCTCATAATCGAGGAGGATCCTGAGCGATGCACCACTGTGATAAATGAGGAGGCAATGCAGGAAAACCTAGGAGCAACCATCGACGCCTCCGAGAATGGCACAATCGTAATCGACGGCCACTATGCAGCCGCAGTCATTCCCGAGGAGCAAGTCGCACAGGTCTTCGTGCTACGCCGCAATCCAGTGGAACTCAAAAGCTTTATGGAGAAACGTGGCTACAGCGGAAGCAAACTCTGGGAGAACCTGCAGGCGGAAATCATCGACGTCTGCCTAGGTGAAGCGGTGCAGTTCCATGCTGGAAGAGTCTGCGAACTCGACGCCACAGGCAAAACGCCTGAGCAGGTTGTGGAGGAAATTGTTGAGGTGCTTGAGAAGCGCATTAGCTGCCGAGTTGGCACAATCGATTGGATGGGAACACTTGAGAAAGAAGGAATACTTGACCAGTACCTTAAACCCATGTAGCTTATCTGAAGCTGCCGATCTTCTGCCTAGTCAGTAGCGTGATTTTTCGGCGGTTACTATACGATTTCGCGTGGTCGCTGAATTTTTCGCCGATCATAATCGGGCTCGAAAGCCCAACATCCTCCGAAGCCGTGTCTAAGTTGATGATCACGTTAACGCCGATGGTGCGGTTCCAATCCCTGACCCAGACACCTTGTTCCATTCGGCCCTTCTGCACGATCAAGTCAAAGTGCCGCAGTACGCCGCTGTTGCCTTCAAGCATAACGCTCTCGCTGTTAACCTTGAAGCCTTCCTTCTTAAAGTAATCAATCGCCAATGCTACCAGATGCGACCGCTGTACAGCTCCCTCTTCACTGCTCATCGTCCATTTTCCTCAGTGCTTTGTTAACTGTTATCTCTCTGAATGTGGAAAAGCCTTTCTGTTTTAAAAGACAGCAACCTGCAGACACTCCAGAGGATAACCGATTGAGATGTAAAGAGAACATTAAACAACCAATAAATACCAGCAAAATTAACTATCACCCTTTAGGCAAAAAAGACAATATTAAAAACAACTTTCATTTGCTCAAACTCAACAAGTTGCCTTTCAAGTGAAACATAAGGGTAGATGCATGTAATGGAGACACATTGGGAACGAGTCGCTAAAACTCGAATGGGAAAATACATTACAGAAATCGAAACACGGTTCATCGAAAAAAATCTTAACCCTACGTCACTATCAATTGTAATGGATGTAGGCGCAGAAGCAGGAAGGTTTTCCCAGCTTAACACAAACATACAGACGGTAAGCATAGACATCAACAAACAAAGCCTCAAAAGATTACAGAAGAAAACTCCAAACACCTACATAATCCAAGCAGACGCCAGACAAATCCCCATAAAAAACGGGGTTTTCGACGCAATCACAATGATCGAAGTCCTTGATTATATTCCTGAACTGCAGAAAACCTTCTGTGAGGCTTACCGCACTCTGAAACCAGAGACTTCACTCATCTTATCCTTTGGCAATAAATCCAGCCTTAAGGCGAAACTAAGAAAACTCGGCGGAAAATCATACCTACACACCGATGGCAACATCAGCAAAGCGCTTAAAGAAACAGAGTTTACACTCAAGAAAAAAACTGGTTACAGTTGGCTGATGTTTGGGAGAATGTCACAAAATCCGCTGATTCCTACGCTGGCAAAAATGGAAAATGCTTTTGGATTTAGAAAAATCCAAGTGTAAGTCCATGGGTGCTTATCCAAGCGGTAAAACAAAAACCGCAAACAACCCAATGATGGTAGCAGAAAAATATAGGTATAAAACGCAAGATTAAAGCAGGAAACTCAATTGGCACCGATACTAATCTTAAAATGCACAAAATGCGGGGGATACATCCTCGCCAAGCACGCTCAAAAAGCCAAGGTGTGCCCCTACTGTGGAATAAAAATTAACCTGCAAAAAGCCATCCGAGTCGCCGCAGCAGAAAACGCATTCGACGCCTCCGAAATCATCAAACGCCTAAAAGCAGAAAAAGGCTTCAACCACAAACCCTAACGGATACTCTTTAGCATCTCGCAGGTTTTGCATAACTCGCCCGCAGACGGCTCACCACATTCACAGCAGATTTTAAAGCGCTCTTTCTTAACGGTTTCCTCAATTGCTGGACGCAGCTTCTCCATCGCACGCGAAACAGTGAATTTTGTACCCGCATGCTTCTGCTCCATTCGGTTAAGCATTCCGCGGATGTCGTTACGCAACGCCTCGTTGGCATATGGGCAAGGACAATCTTGGAACGCTATCTTTTTGGCGTAAGCATAAAGTGCGCTTTCTTTTTCGGGTATCTCGCAGAAGGGCTTTATTTTCTGCACGAATAGGGGGTGAACTTCGTCGGTTACTGGTTTTTCCTTTGCTAACCGAGCGATGTCACCTCGAAGAATGTTCATAAGCACGGTTTGGGTTTCGTCGTCGAGTGTATGGCCTGTAGCGACTTTTGTGGCTTTAACCTCGCGTGCACCCACGTTTATTGCTCGTCTGCGCAGCACACCGCAGTAAGCGCATGGCGTAAGCTGAGTTCTGTTTTGAGTTTGTGCCCTCTCAACGATTTCGTCTAGCGTATAACCGTACAGTTGCTTGAATGAGACAATGTGGTGTGGGACTTCAAGTTTTTTACATACGTCCGCTGCTATGGTGAGTGCTTCGTCGCGGTAACCCTTGATGCCTTCATCTACAGTAACAGCGATAAGCGTGGTTTTAGGTCGAAACTTGCGAAGCTTTGATAGAATGTAGAGTATGGCTAAGCTGTCTTTTCCGCCGCTAACCGCCACTGCTAAGTGATCATCAAACTTTAGCATGTGATAGCGCGTGATTGTGGAGCGCACTTTTGCCTCGATGGATGCGGTGAAGCATTTCCTGCATAATCGTTCGCCGCTGTACTGCCTAAAGTAGAAGGCTGGATTCGTTTGGCAAACGCTGCAGAGATGCATATCCATGAGATGTCACAGCGTAATCTTTGGTGCTGATAGGTAAATAAACAATGCCACACTAAACCATGATTTAGCTGGCTCAACTATGGCGGTTAAACCAAATAGAAGCGACGAATACAAAGAAGTCACTTACGGCAGTACACGATGGGTAAAACTAGAAGAACTCAGAGCAAAAGCAATACCAGTAATGACTGCCTTGGCCAATTCGCATCTGCACGCCACAGTGCATGGGAGCTTGGCACGTGGAGACGTAAAAGAAGGCAGCGACGCAGACATCTTCATCGCTGAAGTGCAGAGCAGCTTCGCAGTGGAAACCGCATTAGAGAAAGCCAAAGTACCCATAAGCTTCCGTTTTCTTGTTCAGGCAACACCAAACTACGCGATGAAAGCCCATATAGAAATCGACGATGTAGTTTCAGTTTCTTTTCCGCTTATGGAAATGCGCCGAGTCGAACGCGAATTCTATCGGTACGGTGGCGAAGCAGACCTTATACAGTTGAAGGCGAATGCGCGGGTTGCTGGTGTGGATAAGCGGCTTATGCTAATCGAGCCAACACCGACAGGTCATGTGGAGAGCAGCATCATTGGCAGAGAAGAGTTTGTTGCAAGGCTGCTCGGAATTTCTGCGGAAACCGTTCTAGACAGAGTACATGCATTGACAAGGCGTGATATGGTTGGGCGAACAGGGGTTTTTATTAAACGGGAATTGGCGCCTGATGAAACTTTTGAGGGTGTACTAAAAAAGCTGGTTGAGGCAAACCCTGCGGTTCGCCGTCGACAGAGACAATAAAGAAGAAGAGGTTTACGATGGGTAGTAGATGAGTTCTTTTTCTTCGAGTAGTTGCTGTATTTTGTCAACTGCCTCGTAGACTTGCTCTTCCTTCTTTGCGCCTACGCATACGAGTTTGCCTGCGCTGAAGATTAGGAACACTACTTTTGGTTCATCCATGCGGTATACTGCGCCTGGGAACTGCTCTGGTTCATACATTACTCGGCTGAGTTTGTAGACGAGGCTTTCAAGGTCGATTTCTCCGCCGAGTTCAGCTGAGGCAACGATGTTTTGGATGTTAACTATCGGTTTCTCGGTGATCTGTATGCCTTCGCCGCGAAGCTCCTTAACGACCTTCTCTACTGCGCTACGGCTCTCCTTCTCGGATTTAGCGCCTGTGCAAACCATTTTGCCTGTGCCGAAGATTAGGGTGGCGGTTTTGGGTTTCTTTAGGCGGAATACAAGCCCAGGAAAGACACTAGGGTTGTACTCTGTCTGAGGAAACTTTTCGACGATTTTCTGTAAGTCGATTTTCTGGTTAAGTGAAACTGAAGCGACTATGTTTTGGATGTTAATGATAGGTTTACGTTTACTCATGTCAACTCACGTGCTTCCCTATTTAAATAACAGTGTGGGTATATAAGAGCATCTATTTATAAAGGGCACTTAACCGTTTGCTCGTCAACGTTTTTTGCGAGTTGCAACAGACAGAGAAACAATTTGAGTACAATGCACAGCTTCTATGGCGCAGTTATTGTTTTGTTAATTAATTATTAGCCTAATTAACCTAACAGACTCTTTTTAAACGCATAGACCTCAACTGCGATTTTTTCCTAGACCCCCTTATTTAAAGCGGTATACGGTTTCGTCGGCGGAAAGTGGAGTGGACCTACCTACCTCAGAAGTATCTCCCCCTCCCTACCTTACGAATTCATATGACCTTAGAGAGACCCCTATGCCAAAAGGGATAAACTAGAAAACTAAGGGAAGAAAAAAGCTTTGTTTTAGGTATTAATGTTTGAGTCCGATTAACTCGTATTTTCTGGGTTTCAATCCCTGAGCCTTCATAGACTGCAACGCATGCAGTCGAGTCGGATCTTTGATTGCTGATTCGAACACCTGCCGCTCCAATTCAGGCGTAAACTCTGTTTCATACACCCTGATGGTTGCTTGGTAGATTTTCGCGCGTTTGACTTTGCCGAGGTCGATTTTGGGGTCTACACTCAGACACATCGGGTAGCTTGAACCTAATTCAACAGCGTCTAGATGATGGTCTTTTGCTTCTACATGAGTAACGCGGATTTTCTTTTCAATAGTTTCTACAGGTTTCCAGTCTGGTCTAAGCATAGGGATTCTCTTGTATGAGCCCAAGCCAGTTAATTTTAGGGTTTTGGTAAAGAAAAAGAGCTTTAGATGTTACTAGCCATAACGGAAAGTGAAGGCGCCAAAGCTAGTTTAAGCTCTTCAATTTTTCTGTCAATTTCCTGTATCTTCGCTACGGCATAGCTGTTTACGCTTTCCCAGTGCTGTAAGCATTCGGATATATCGTCCCCCGGATTGACGCTCTTGGATGACTCCAGAACTTTCTCCCATTCCCTTCGTTGATGCATAAAAAAGGATACCTTAACGCTGTAGGGCATTGAATCTGGTAAACTTTTCATAAAAAAATACCTCTATGTTGTTAGGGGGAATACCACTAAAAAGACAAGCGAACAATTATATCTATCTATGTAGTTGCTAAGTGATAACCACAACGTTAAAAATAGAAGCTCTATCCACCGTTTAATGTGTTAATAACCGTAGAAGTTGACTAGCATGGATTCGGCGGAAGCAAACGTAGTTCTGAATGAGATTATACAGGAATTAGCAGAGGGCGGTCCAGAAAAGCCAGTGATGGAAATACAAAACCGTGAGCAGTTAGGTTACGCCGTTTGCATAAAGACTTTTCTTGGCGCCGCTAAGAAGCAGATAGTGGACGCTGTAGCTGCCAAGCATAGACTGAAGGTGTCTGAGGAAGCAGACGGTCTCATATTATGCTAACACCGTAGCAGCACAACTTTTGATTTGTCAGGTGTCCTTGTAAATTGGAAACCTTAGAAGTGCAGCTATGCCGCCTAATGAGATGAGTTTAAAGCCAGCTTCATGCTCGGTGCTGATTACGGTCACTTTAGCTTGCCGCTTCTCCACGTCTCGCATTAACTGCTCGAGTTTAAGCCGCTGTTCCTCTTCAGCGTCGCGGATGGTTGTATCGGCTACTATTAGTTTTTCTATGGCGCCCATGTTTGCCGCGTTCTCAACCGCAGCTAAGCCATACGTTACTGTTCCTTGGCCTTTGCCTAGGCGCTTCATGACTTCTTCCATTGTTTCGGTTTCGTCTACGATTCGCAAGTCATGGGCTGCTTTTAGCAGTACACCGGAGCGGAGTGCTTCATCTATGCCTGCTGTGCCGCCGTTGTTAACGTTCTTGATGTCGACCACGGCTCTAGAAAGGTCTTTTGATTCGTCCTGTAAGTAGCTTACGAAATCGTTTTTGACGTATCCGGCGCCGATTATAACGATTGGGTTACGGTTTACTCGCCAGAGTTTGTCTAAGCTATCTAGCGCGAGGCGGAAGTAGCCTTTGGTTGCTTCGACGCGTTTGTCTGCTTCTGCTTTTCCGGGCAGGTGGATGCGTTGCTCGACTCGGGTTTCGTAGCCGTACTGTTTGGTTTCGGCTATGGCGAAGCCTTCGTCGTCGATTGATAGGATCAGCAGCGGCTTTTCGACTTCGCTGGCTTTAGTTAATCTATCAATGAGGTGCGGCGGCCACTGCTTTTTAACGATGGTCATCTGCTGGTTTAACGCGATTGCTATTGTGTGATGTGCACCTGTTGGGATAATGTCTGGTGCGTGTATTATTAAGCCGTGAACCCGCAGTTTGCCAAGGAACTTGTCCCAGGCAACTGATTCGACTTTGACGCCCATGAATGCGGCGACGCGTTCTGCGCTTTTAGGTCTGCTGCCTGAGGCGGAGTCAGTTTTGATTGCGCGGCTGCTCATGGCGTAGACTTCGTCGCCTTTGTAGATGACGTTGTAGAGGTGCCAGAGGTCATCTTGGGTGTCTGGCACTACTTTAACGAAGCCCTGCTGCAGGTTTTTTTGAACTATCTTCAACTATGTAGCATCTCGGTTGATACTTGAATGCGGCTCAGATAGAAATATCGTTCGGACAAGTAAGCGTTTTACGTAGAGGTAGTGTATGGATAAAATTTAAATCCTATGGAAAGGTTGACTTTAATAGGAAGTTTTTTGGTGTTTTTTATGGCTGGACAGACCCTTCAGGATTATATGTGCAGATACATGGATGAAAAAAGCGACGAGTTAAAGGGATGCCTGCTTGCCGCTCTTGAAAATAAAGATGGCTACTTATGTATACTGGTTGAGAGTTTAGGTACGCCTGTTCCGTCTGAGGATCTGAACTACAGTGAGCTTCTGACTAAGGCAGGGCTATTTTGGGAAGAAGAGCAGATAACACGTAATGGGCGTAATCGCTACAAGCTTTTCCATCTTACTGACGCGGGGCGCCGGGTCGCGGAGCAGACTAAAGACGAAGGATTTGACGGAAAAATGGCAGAGAGTATTGCAATCGCTTAAGTTTAAAAAATAATAAAATTTTGGTGGGAAGGGGAAAATACTTCCCTTTTTTGGTTCCGCTTAGATGAGACCGAGTAGGTTCATGAAGAGCGGGATGAAGACGATGGACAGTGTTGATAGCAGCTTTATAAGGACGTGTAGGCTTGGGCCGGCTGTGTCTTTGAGTGGGTCACCGAGTGTGTCGCCGACGACTGCTGCTGCGTGTGCTGGTGATTTCTTGCCGCCGAAGTGTCCTGCTTCGATATATTTCTTTGCGTTGTCCCATGCGCCGCCGCCTGTGTTCATGAATAGTGCCAGTGGTACCGCTGTGAGTGTTGCGCCGATGACGAGTGCTCCGACTGCGATTGGACCAAGTAGGATACCGACGATTAGTGGTACTGCGACTACGATGATGCCGGGTATAACCATTCCTTTGAGTGCTGCCTGTGTGCTGATGTCAACTGCTTTTCCATAGTCTGGTTTGCCTGTGCCTTCCATGATGCCAGGGATTTCTTTGAATTGGCGTCTGACTTCTGCGACCATTTGGCCTGCTGCTTTGCCGACTGCGCTGATTGCTTGTGCGCTGAACAGGAAGGGTATCATTGCGCCGATGAATCCTGCTACGAGTACTGCTGGCTGGGAAATGTTAACTTCGAAGCTTGTTAGGTTGAAGTAAAGCATGACTTCTTCTGCGTATGTCTGGAACAGTAACTGTGCTGCGAGTAGTGCTGAGCCTAATGCGAAGCCTTTGGTTAGGGCTTTGGTTGTGTTGCCGACTGCGTCGAGGGCTTCCATTGTTTCGATGCCTGTTTTTTCACCGGACATTTCTGCGATGCCAGCTGCGTTGTCTGCGATTGGGCCGAAGCCGTCGAGTGCTAAGACCATACCCATAACTGCCAATAGACCCATGGTTGCTAGTGCAGTGCCGTAAACTCCGCCCGTGTAGGCTGGAATACCGATTGCCGTACCGAATTGTGCGCCTAGCACATAGGATACTAGTAGAGCGATTACCAGTGTAATGATTGGTAGGGCGGTTGTTTCTAAGCCGACTGCGAAGCCTGTGATGATGTTGGTTGCGCTGCCGGTTTGGCTTGCTTCAGCGATTTTGCGCACTGGCTTTCTGTCGCGACCAGTGTAGTAGTCTGTGATTTGGTCAATAAGCACGCTTGCGACGAGGCCTGTTAGTAAGCAGCCGAATATGTAGTACCAGTTGCTTCCAAAGAATGCTACTGAAGCGATTAGGAACATTACTGCAGATATGATTGTTGTTACGTTGAGGCCTTTGCGTAGTGCTTTCATTGGAGTGTGGACTTCGTTTTCTTTTAGCTTAACAAAGGGTATTGCAGCTAAAGTTGCAAAGATACCTAAAGCTCGAACGATCAGCGGGAAGATTAGGAACAGGATGTTGCCTGTTGCGACGCTGACTAGGCCACCGATAATCATGCCACCGATGTTCTCACCGACTGCGGATTCAAAGAGGTCTGCTCCGCGTCCAGCGCTGTCACCGACGTTGTCGCCTACGTTGTCTGCGATTACTGCAGGGTTGCGTGGGTCATCTTCGGGGATGCCTGCTTCTACTTTGCCGACGAGGTCTGCGCCGACGTCTGCAGCTTTAGTGTAAATACCGCCACCTAACTGGGCAAACAGTGCAACGAGTGATGCACCGAAGCCTGTACCGACTATGGCGCTGGCTGCCTTTATACCGAGGTCAGTGTCAACTGATGGATTGAAAAGTGCACCCCAACCGCCATATGCTAAAAAGATTAAACTGACGCTTAATAGAGATAAACCGACTACGGCAAAACCCATTGTTGCGCCGCCAAAGAAAGCTGTTTGTAGCGCGGCGTTGGGGCCATTCTTTGCTGCGGAGACGGTCCGAACGTTTGCTTTGGTTGCATTGTCCATGGCAATGTAGCCTGCAGCTAATGAGGCAATTGCACCGATTAGGAACGCGATTGCAGTGCCTATACTGAGGCCTAGTGCAATCACAACAAACAATACACCAATAATTATTGAGATGGTCTTGTACTGCCGTTTCAGGAAAGCGTAGGCGCCTTCGCGGATGGCTTTTCCTACTTCGACAGCCTTTGGCGATCCGGGTGGGATCTTGTTGATTTTACGCATGAGTAAGAGGGATGCTAGTATAGCAATTATGCCTGCTATGGGGGCGATCCAGAAGACTACTGGATTGTCAAGAGAAGTTAGTGTTTGTAGGGGTATGTACATGTTCAACAACGCATACATATTTTGTATATATATTTTTGCAATCATTTTAGCGCAAAATGTTGATTAACGAGTCAGAGCCAAGGACATTCAGTGTTCATGCACGTTTTTGGGTTTGGGTGCATTTTTAAGCTAGCCCAGCGTAATTCAAGACTGCGCTAAAGTGAACTCCAATGCCGCAAAGACTAATAGTTGTTAAAGTTGGCACAAACGCATTAACACATGAAGGTAAACTCGACGAAGCAAAAATCCGCAAATTAGTCAATCAAATAGCAGCCGCAACGAAAGCTGGAGACAAAATCATTTTTGTAACCTCCGGCGCGGTTGCAGCGGGTATAGCGGAACTAGGCATACCTGCGAAACCAAACGACGTAGTGTTTCAGCAAGCCGCCGCAGCAGCCGGTCAACCCGTGCTCATGGCGAAATATCGAGAGCTCTTCAAACCTCACGGATTAAAAGTAGCCCAGATACTGCTAACCGCCGAAGACTTATCCAACCGAGCCGCCTACGTGCACACATGCAACGTTCTGTCTATGCTTATGAAAACAGGCGTTATACCGATCATAAACGAAAACGACGTTGTTTCAGTGGCTGAGTTACGCCACCGTGAAGGCTACAAGGTAAACTTTAGCGACAACGACCACCTCTCTGTACTCGTCGCCGGGGCAATCGGCGCAGACCTAACAATCATACTCTCAGACGTGAACGGACTCTACACAGCCGACCCCAGTGAACCCAGCGCAGAAATGATAAAAACTGTCGAGCAAATTACGCCTGAGCTGAAGAATTCGCTAAGCGGTAAAAGCAAACTTGGCCGAGGAGGTATACAGAGCAAAATAAAAGCAGCAGAGATAGCTACTTCCTGCGGCATACCGGTTGTGATTGCTAACAGCGACACGGATAACGTTATTGTTGATATCTTGGCTGGTAAAGATGTCGGTACATACTTCAAGGCGCAGTCTCCCATGACGGCGGTTAAACGCTGGATTGCATATGGCGCCGCTGTTAAAGGCAGCATAATCGTTAATGCAGGCGCAAAAGAAGCTATACTCGATGGAAGCAGCCTCCTGCCAGTAGGCATAACCAAAGTCGTGGGAACCTTCAACGATGGCGATGTGGTAAGCCTAGAAGATGAAAGCCGCCATGAATTCGCACGTGGCAATCCCAACTACACCAGCAGCCAGTTAAATCTAATTAAGGGGCTGCAGGTATCAGAGGTACAGAAGAAACTCGGAGCCGACGCACCTAAAGAGGCTGTTGAGCACCGAAACATCCACTTAACAGAGGAAAAACAATGATCAGAGAAATATGTGTACGCGCAAAATCAGCAGCGTATGAGATGAGTAAGCTGTCAGCGGAAGCAAAAAACAATGCACTCAATAAAATGGCTGAGGCACTAGAAGCTAATACAGCTGAGATTTTGGCGGCAAATAAGATCGATGTGCAGGAAGCAAGAAACAAAGGATTAAAGGCTTCACTGCTCGACCGCCTAGCACTGGATCAGAAGAAAATTCAGACCATGGCAAAGGAGCTGCGTGAAGTCGCCGCACTAGCTGACCCCATCGGAACCGTACTAGCAACATGGACAAGGCCAAACGGCTTAATCATCAGTCAGATTCGCGTCCCAATGGGTGTAATAGGCGTAATATACGAGTCACGTCCTAACGTCACCTCGGACTCAGCGGGCATCTGCGTAAAGTCAGGCAACGCCGTCATCCTAAGAGGCGGCTCAGATGCACTTCACTCAAACGTCGCAATCGGCAAAGTACTGCGCGACGCGCTCGTCCCAACCGAGGTTCCCTCCGACGCCGTGCAAATCGTTAATTCAGCAAGCCGCAAAGACGCCGAGGAACTCATGACCATGCGCGACTACATCGACGTGCTGGTTCCAAGAGGCGGCGCCGACCTAATCAGGACAACGATTGAGAAGTCACGTATCCCAGTCATCGAGACAGGCACGGGCAACTGCCATATCTACGTCGAGGAAGACGCAGACCTCGTAAAAGCCACACCGATCGTAATCAACGCTAAAGTACAGCGCCCAGGAGTATGCAACGCAGCAGAGAAACTCCTTGTAGACAGTAAAATCGCCAAATCCTACCTGCCAACCGTCATCGCAGAGCTGCGCAAGAGCGGTGTGGAAGTCAGAGGCGACGAATCCACATGCAGAATCGTACCCGACGTAAAAGCAGCCACCACACAAGACTGGTACACAGAATACCTCGACCTGATAATAGGCGTCAAAGTCGTCAACGGCTTAGACGAAGCAATCGAACACATCAACAAATACGGAACACACCACTCAGATAGCATCATCACACGCGACTTCGCCAAAGCGCAACGCTTCCTAAAAGAAGTCGATTCAGCGGCAGTCTACTGGAACGCCTCGACACGCTTCACTGACGGCAACCAATTCGGCTTAGGCGCCGAAATCGGAATCAGCACACAGAAGCTGCATGCACGCGGACCCATGAGCCTACAGCACCTCACAACGACAAAGTATGTTGTGGTAGGCGACGGACAAATCCGCAAATAACCCTTTTTCTATTTTGACATTTCTTTCAGCAAACACCATAAGTGCTCAATTACTTTTTGACCTTTATGCCTTGGAATGTTTGCCATAACCAACAGGTTGCTTGAGAAGCTTTCTTCATGTATATCATACACACTTATCCAGCCTTCTGTATGTACATTTACGCCGCCGTCTTTTGGTGTGCATAGTATTTCGAAGTATTTTGGTGCAGTTAATCCTAAACCGCTGGGAATCCCTAAACGTCCACGCAGGTAACCCTCTCGTTGCGCTTCAACTGTTATGCCTTCTAGATTTATCCATTCTTGGATTTTAGCTGTAACTTCTTTAAGTGAATGTCCGGACACGAAGATATTCGCTGTCGTGCGATGATGTTCCGCTTGTATTTGGGATTGAGGAGCTTCCGCTTTTTTGTTTCGGGGCTTGACTATTCGATAGAATAAGTACAATGCCACCAAGCCAGTGACTGACCCAAATAATGCTCGTGTGGTGATAAAAACATCAATGTACCCTGTGATGTTGAAGAAAATAATCAACGCTATACTGACAACGTCTATAGTGAGTGCAGCCATCCAGAAGCGTTTCCACCAGAGCTTTTTCTCATGGATAGAATAGTCCGGTTCGGGAAATTCAATCATTAATTTTGCACCGGCCTTGCCTTTTTCGGAGAGCAAGTATTGACCTGACTCATTTTTGGATAGGAGATCGCCTAGAATTTTTAGGTGGTAATTCAAAGTACCGGTGTTACTGATGTTAACGACTGCCAAGAGTTCTGTGTAGGTTAGGCTGCCTGTTTTGTTTAGTTCGACAAGAATCTTTCGTCTGGTCTCGTCTTTTAGGATTTTATGGAGCGAAGTCAAGTCAGCGTTCATGGCTGCTATTTCAGTGTAAGTTAGATTTAGGGTTTGTTGACTAATTCCCTCGTCAAAACCGCGGAGCAAGCTTGTACGGTCGCCACAACCAAACAGCAACGCAACCCAGACCCAGAACCAGAAACGATTGTTTATGCAATAAAGTTGTGGAAGCTGAAGTAGCAGGTCCGTGTTCTCTTTTTCTTCTAATTTAAAAAAACGATTAAAAATAAAAGAAAATGGTTTTTGGGTTATCCCATAACCCAGGGAAGTTGGCTTATTATCGGCTGTATCAGCTGCAGAACTGTGTCGGGGAACAAGCCCAGTATAAAGACCGCTGCGACCATTATGAACACCGGGATCAGTATGCGTTTGTCTTCTTTGATTGTTGTTTCGACGCTGGATTTCTTGCCGTACATTACGTTTATGAGGCGGAAGATGTAGGCTGTCTGTAGTACGCTTGTCAGGACACCGATAACGGCGAGCCAAGCATACTCTGCGCTGATTGCCGCGGTGAAGACCAAGTATTTTCCTATGAAGCCGCCCAGTGGTGGAACACCAGCAAAGCTCAAACCAGCCATAACCAGCGCAAGACTGGTCCAAGGCATCTTTTTGCCGACGCCTGAGAAGTCGCTTAGTGTCTTGAAGCCTTTGCTGTTAATTATGCCGACCGCCATGAACGCGAGTGCAGTGGTTATGCCGCCGATCAGGAAGAAGTACAGGTTTCCGGCGAGACCAAGAGCTGTAACACTAGTGATTGCGACGAGGTTGTAGCCGACGTCTGCGACGCAGATGTATGCAACCATGCGTTTGATGTCATTTTGTATCAGTGCAAAGAGGTTGCCCACAATCATGGTTAGGGCTGCCAATACTGCAAGCATTATTGTCCAATCAAACACGCTGGGCAGTATTATGAAGAGTAGTATTCTGATTAGGATGTAGTAGCTGCCTTGATCAACGAGCGCGGATAGGAATGCTGCTGAGGGTGCAGGTGCCGCTGTGTATGCGTCTGGTAGCCAGAAGTGGAATGGTACGATTGCTGCTTCAATCGCGTAGCCGGCGATTATGAACACGAACGAAACTATTAGCAGAGTCATGTCTGAACCACTTAATGCGCCGATTGCCTCGCGTAATGCAACATAGTTGAGGGTGCCTGTTATGCCGTAAACGATTGAGAGGCCAAATAGTACGAATGCTGAAGCGATAATGACCATTACTAGATACTTTAGTGTGGCGTTTAGTGTGAAGGCGTTTTTACGGTATAGCATCAAAAACGCTGCGGCGGCTGTTGCCGCTTCCCAGAATATGAAAAACGTTAACAGGTCGCCTGCTAGTACTGCGCCAATTAATGCGCCTGTCAGTATAAGCATTGATGCAAGGTATCTGTCGGATGGGCGATCGCATGAGTTAACGAAGTATACGGTGTAGACTATGACTACGGCGCTTATGGCGACTATTATGATTGCCATAAAGATGGAGATGGCGTCTATGTAGAATGATGTAGCGATTGCAGCGTTAACGTTACCATCTAAGGTTAAAGTGATCGGGGAGGGGGTTGCGTTGCCGCTGTAGTAGCTTAGAACCAAATTTATTACTGTGACCGCTGCGACTGCGAAGACCGTTAAGAACCAGCCGAGTGAGAGGCCGGTTTTGTGTGGGCTGTTACGGATTACCTTAAAGATAGGTATAGTTAGGATGGCTGCGACGATTAATGTAAAGATCGGCAATATAACGTCTAGTAAGTTGATCATTTTAGATGCCTCCGAAGGCGACTGTTTGTATTAACTGCAGGAAGAAAGACGGGTAAATCCCGATTAGCACGACTAGCACAACAAGAATTGCCAGAGCCGCCTTCATGTAATTGGGTATATCGACGATTCTGTGGCCATGTTCTGCTTCTTCTGCGGGGGCTGCTGCGTGAGAGTCATGTGTTGCTCCGTGCGCTGTGTGTACATCAACTTCTGCTTCGCCTTGGGCTCTGCCTAAGAAAACTTTGGAGATGAAGCGTAGTGCGTAAGCCAGTGAGAACACCGTTGCAATTAGCATCAATGCGGTGGGTATAATGTAGAAGCTATCCACGGATATTATCTGGAAGGCTCCGACGAACAGGAAAAATTCGCTGATAAAACATGCCAGCGGCGGTATGCCTGCAATGCTTAATGCTGCGATTATGCCTGAAACTGCTGAGAAGGGCATCTTAGATGCTAAGCCACCCATCTTGCGTACATCTCTTTCTTCTGTCTGGTGCATAACGCCGCCAGCGGTTAAGAAGAAGAGACCTTTGCTTGCTGCGTGAGTAATTATGTGCAGTACTGTGCCGACGACTGCGATTGCAGTAGCCGACGAGAGCAGGACAACGTTTCCTGATGCGAGCGCAACTGGGAACAGTGAAAGGCCGAACATAATGTAGCCCATGTGGGCGATGCTTGAGTACGCGATTATGCGCTTAATGTCTGATGCAACAAGCGAGAGCAGTGAGCCGAAGAAGGCTGTGACTACACCGATGACTGAGAGGACATGTAGGAAGTCTGTGCCGAATGCTACTCCGACGGATGGGAAAACCATGCCAAACGACATTCTTATGATGGCGTAAGCTCCTGCGCTGATGATGACACCGGATAGCAGTGCGGACATAGGTGCGGGTGCTTCTGAGTGGGCGTCAGGTAGCCACATATGAACTGGGAACACAGCCATCTTGACTGCAAATCCGCCTGTTAGGGCGATTAGGATCCATTTTGCGATTTCAGAGTTTGCCCCAGTTGCTAAGATGCTTTGTGCTGTCAACATATCGGTTTGGCCAGTAATGTAGTAGGTTGCTCCTATGCCTAAGAGGACGAAGACTGCGCCTGCGTGAGTGAATATGAAGAGTTTTAGTGCTTGACGGTAACTGTTGCGGTAGCCCCATTCGCCGACTATGAAGTAGGCGGGGACAAGCATGAGTTCCCAACAGAAGTAGAAGAGAATCATGTTGCTGGTTAGGAATAGGCCGATTATACCTACGCTAAGCATAGTTAACAGGGCGTAGTATGCTGGGAGGTTCTTTTTGCCAGCCATGTAATTGATTGAGTACAGCGAGCAAACGAAAATCAGCACTAAGCTGATTAGAGCGATTGATGCGCTTATGCCGTCAGTGAAGAGTGTAAACTTTGTTTCAAGTATCGAAGGTATCCAAGAGTACTCTTCGATGTACTGGTGTGTAGCACTTTCCAGTATCGTTGGGATAGTGCTTGCGACTAGTACCATGTTGAGTGCTGCTATGGCGGCGACAAAGAATGCGGCGCCCTTAATTGATTTTTTACCCACTAAGTAAACTAGGGGTATACAGATTGAGGTGATAGCGAATACTGAGAGTAAGATTGGTAGCGTCATTTCTTTTACACTCCTACAGTTAAGACGATTAACACTATTATTATGATGAAGCCGACCACTGCAGCTGCAACGTAGTTACGGAAGCTGTCTGATGGTCCCTTCTTAAGTCCCGTTACGTGCCCCGGTTCCGCAGCCATGGCGATGTCTGTGCCAAGTTTGTCTGGTCCGCGTCCGAACACTGCATTTTCAAAGCGTGTTAGTGCTTCAGAGAGTTTTGTTATGCCTTTACCGATTGCATAGTAGAAGTCGTCTACGAAATACTTGTGGTTGAGTAGCGTTGTAAGCGGGTTTTTGCCTGCTGCGATATTGCGTATTCCGTTGAAGCCTTTGTAGTAGCTCCAGTATGCCATTATGAACACTGGTGCAAGCAGACCCATGAATATTGGGAATTCAAGGCTTGTGAAGGCAGCGGCTAAGGAGACTTCGCTGGCTAATTCAGGGTTCAGGAAGGTAACGACCAGAGGTTCAGCGATTCCCCAGATTATGCATAAAACCGCCAGGATAGCGGCTGGGATCAGCATTATCTTGGGGGATTCATGTATGTGGACTTCTTTTAGGTAATCGTTTTGTTTACCCATGAAGACTAAGCTGAACATGCGTACGCAGTAAGCGAATGTGATTGCGGTTGTAGCGTAGAGTATGATTGTTTGAATTAAGCCTGCCGTTGTTGCGATTTCGGCGATGCTTTCAAGGATTAATCCTTTGCTGAAGAACGCTGCGAAAGGCGGTAAACCGCTTGTGGTAATAATCATGATTAGCATTAACGCAAAGCTTATCGGCATCGCTTTCTTGAGGCCACCCATCAAGCGCATGTCTCTTGTTCCCAGCGCATGAATGATGCCGCCCGCTAAGAGGAACCCGAGACCTTCGAAGAATGCGTGGCTGACCATGTGGAAGAGGCTTCCGAAGTAACCGATTGATTCTGCACCATGGAAAGCTGCCCCTAAACCTGCCATCATGAAGCCTATTTGGCTAACTGTTGAGTACGCGAGAACTCCTTTGATGTCGGTTGTCATTAAGCCCAATGAGGCGCCGATGAACGCTGTTATTACACCTATCCAGGTGATTGTTGGGAACCAAGCGACGTTTAAGGCTGCCATCAGAGTGGGCGCAACTGAGAAAATTACGATGAATCTAGCAAGCAGAAAGATACCTGCTTTAACCATTGTGGCGGCGTGGAGTAGCGCGGAAACTGATGTCGGTGCCTCCATTGCACTGTATAGCCATGTGAAGAGCGGGAACTGAGCTGATTTAGAAACTGCACCGCCTAATACCAGGAAAGCTGCGATTATAAGCAAGCTTGTATCGAGTGTTCCTGCTGCCGCATTTGTTTGTATACCGTCCATTAAGCCGTGGAAGCTAAAGGTGCCGAACATGTAGAACATGATGCCGATTGCTGCCAGTAGACAGATGTCACCGATGCGGGTCATTAGAAAAACTTTAACACCGCTGTGGATTGATTCCGGTTTCTTGTACCAGAAGCTAATCAGCGAGTAGCTACATAAGCCGACCATTTCCCAGAAGATAAACATCTGTAATACGTTGTCGGAAATTACTAAGCCAATCATTGAGCCGATGAAGAGCAACAGTAGATAGTAGTATCGTGTGAGGCCTTCTTCGCCCTTCATGTAGCCCTGTGAGTAGACAGCGATGATTACACCAAAGAATGCAACTAGGCAGGTGAAGAATACACTTAGAGCATCAATATAGACGCCTGCGGTTATGTTTACTCCTTCAACGCCTGGGATCCAGTTTATTGTGGAGTAAACGGCTTCACCGTGACCTTGTAATATACCAGGTACCAGTATCGCGGCTAATGCGACGACGACACCCATTATTGCAATTACGTAATAGTTCCTTGCTTTTTCGCTATATTTAGCGATGACTGGAACGAATAAGCTTGCTATGAGTGGGACAATCCAGACTGCCCATGCAGAATATGTTGCTAATTCTTCAAGTAACATTATGCTTCAACCTCACTTTCTTCTTCTGCCTTTTCCTGCATCTTTGCAACGATCTTGGAAATGTCACTTGTACCGTAGCGTTTTGAAACGATAACGAGTAACGCCAAGATTACTGCGCTCACCGCGGTGTCAACTGAGAACGCTAAAATCAGCAGCGCCTGACCTACTCCGTTGGGGGAGGCAAGCATAATGAAATTCAGCGTAGCCGCTGTTGCGATAAGCTCGATTGAGATGAACACTTTCAGCAACTGGCGGTTTGTTAGTAAACCGTAGATGCCGATGAGTAACATAACGAGTGATAATATGACGTAGTCCATTACTTCTTCCTCCGCTCGTATAGAACAATGCTGATACCCAAAGCCAACGTTAAAATCACAATTGCTTGGAGCACAACGTCTATGCCTCTAAGGTTCCAGAGGGCTTCTCCGAAGTCAACGTCTGCCGCCACGTTTGAGGTGCCGGAGACTGAGAGGAAAATCGCTGGTAACGATAATAATATGCCTGCGCCGACTAAACCGCCGGTGCGGACAGGGGAAGCTTTTCTAGCTGGTTTTTCACCCAGCATTTCGCCGGATAGAAACAGAATAGCTAGAGTACCGACGCTTACTGCAAACTGGAATATACCAGCGTACAATGCGCCGCTTAATACATATATTAAAGCTGTAAACAGAAAGGTCCCCGCTAAGGCGGCTACCGAGTAGACGACTTCATCGAGGAATAATGCAAGTATGGCTGAAATGATTAATCCAACAGCTAAGATTTCAATTATCATTGTTAAGCCCCAGTTTCATGTTTATACTCTGGCTTCATAACCAGCGCTTTCTTGTCAGTTGTAGCTAACTCGAATAAGTCAGACTGCTTGATTGCGTTTCTTGGGCAGCTTTCGACGCATTGAGAGCAGAAAATGCAGCTGTTCAGGTCGATTTGCGGACGCATCTTGCCTTCCACCTCAACTATCTCTATCGCTTGAGCTGGACAATCGCGTGCGCAGACGCGGCAGTTGGAGCCACGCATCGATTTTATGTCAAATCGGAAGTCTTCGCCGCATTCAAAGTCTATTTCGTTGCATGCTTTGATCTCGTAGACTAGTTTTCCGCGAGAATTCGGTGGAAGCGTTGGTCTCACGAATGGATACTTTGATGTTGCTGGCTTAGTGAACAGGTGGGATAGCGCTCGTTTGAATATTGGCGATATTCGTGATCTTGATTTCTTTTCTGCCATGCTATGTTTACACTCCAATGCTTAGGGGGTTATAGACCCAAGTTACTAACGCAACTGTTATCATCAGCGATATAATCGCTGCAGGTAGCAGTATCTTCCAGTTGCCTGTTAAGACCTGGTCGATGCGTAATCTTGCCACGACAGTTGTGATGTACTCAGAGATTACCACTACGATGAGTAATTTGATGACGAAGTATATTGGCTGCAGGAGCCATTCGAGTCCCGCAATCATCGGACCGTTTGCGCCGCCTAAGAAGAGCGTCACAACTAATGCAGAGCCAAAGACAACTTGGACGTCACGTGTTAAGTGTAGGAAGGCTAATTTGGCGCCTGTATATTCGGTTTCTAAACCACCGACTACCTCTGATTCAGAGTGAGGTACATCGAATGGGTCCTTTTCTAGTTCAGCTTGAAGAGTAATAATGAATAATACGAAAGCCCATGGAGCTAATATTATAGCTGGCCATGCTGCACCGGCAATTTCGAATACGCTTAAACTTCCCACAAGGAAAGCAGGCGTTAATGCGAGCAGGTATAAGGGGATATCGTAGCCTAAGAATTGTGTTAAAACTCTTGCTGATCCGATTGTGCCGTAGGGGTTAGCTGACGCCCAACCTGCCATGAATAGCAGAAAGTTAGCGATTGTGGCGAAAGCCAATATGACGATTAAGTCGCCGCTGAATCCGCCTGATGATAGAACACTGGCGCCATCTATTGGTAAAAAGCACATGGCGAACACCATGATGCTGAATGCTACCATCGGAGCAAACCTGAAAACTGCTTTCTTTACGCCTCTGGGTTCAATGTCTTCTTTAGTTAAGAGCTTAATGAAGTCGGCGAGGGGTTGAAGGATACCGCCTGGACCTGCAACCATGGGGCCAACGCGGTTCTGTATTCGTGCTTCCAGTTTGCGTTCTACCCAATCGCAGAATAAGGTTAGGAACAGTATGAATGTAAAGCCCGGGAATACCAGTATTCTAAAGATCAGTATCAGGTCAATCATGTTTTTTCACCTATCACCTATCAGTGCATGAGAAGCAGGGGTCTAAGCTGACAAAGTTTGATGGAATGTCAGCTATGCTTTCTCCGATGGCCGTTTTTAGGAATGATGGGATGTTAGCGAATGTTGGTGTACGGATCTTGACACGTTCAGGCATATCGGTTCCGTTGCTCTTTACGAAGTAGAATAGTTCGCCTCTTGGTGCCTCTAAGCTGCAGACAGCTTCGCCAACAGGGACGCTGCGAGCGACATCAACTCTGATGGGACCGGATGGAAGATGATCAAGTGCGTAGTCTAGGATGTTAAGACTTTCTTCAACTTCATCCATACGTACGTTCATTCTTGCCCAGACGTCGCCGTCGGGATAAACGATTTCCTTGAATGGTATCTCACCGTATGCTTCATAGGGAATGTCTTTTCTTACATCGATATCGACGCCGGAGCCTCTTGCGATGGGTCCGACTACGGATAGTTTAAGTGCGTCTTCTCGGCTTAGGATACCGACTTCTTTCATACGTAGACGTATTGTTGGTTCGTCAAGGTAGATTTTTCTGTAGAACGGTATTTTGCCGCGTAAATCGTTTAGTACGCTCTTGATTTTCGGTATTTGCTCGGCTGTTATGTCCCTTCTGACTCCACCGACCGTTATTAATGAGCCGTAAACGCGGTTTCCGCTTGTTAACTCGATGAGATCCATGATTGGTTCGCGATCTCTCCAGAAGTACTGGAAAACTGTTTCGTAGCCGATTTCTAATCCCGCGTGACCTAAGACTAGAAGGTGGCTGTGCAGTCTATTAAGTTCTAAAGCGATTACTCGCAGGTACCGTGCGCGTTCGGGTACATCAGGTTTTAAGATTTTTTCTACTGCGCCGACGAATCCGTATGCATGTGCTGGATTGCAGATGCCGCAGACGCGTTCGACAAGGTAGATGTCTTGGAGGTATGTTCTTGATTCTGTTGATTTTTCGATGCCTCTGTGAACGTAGCCAATTCTCGGCTCTACTTTAGTGACGGTTTCGCCGTCGACTGTTACTGAGAATTTTTCAGGCTCTAGCAAAGCCGGATGTTGTGGGCCGATTATAATTTTTACTTGTCTGCCTTCTGCTGGAAGGTTTGCTTCACGTTCAGGGGTTGGGACAAGTTTGACTTTTGTTGGGTCAACATCCTTTCGTAGAGGATAGACACCGTCTGGCCAGTTCTCAGAGAGTACGAAGTGACCGTCATACTCGTTACCTACAAATACTACGCCGAAGAGGTCTGTAACTTCAAGTTCATGGAAGCGTGCACCGGGATGAATATCGACGACTGATCGAATTTTCGGGTCGGCTTTCGGTACTTCCGCTTTGATTGTGAAGAATGGTTTTGCTGTACGAACGTGGTAGTAGACGCCCAAGGTTTGGCCGAAGTCTAAGCCGGTCATGGCTACTATGCCTGTTTTTTCGTCAGCCGCTATCATTTCCGCGAGAACGTCGTGGTGGAGGCCGTTGTTTGCTACTATTGAGGCTGTTCCGGATACGCCTGGCTGAATTTGGATTTTTTCGCCGAATTTAGATTGAAGTAAACTTATCATGTCTATATTGCTTGCCATCGTGTTACGCCTCCACAGCTTTCTTCTGTTTTGGGGGGTTGATCGCGTTTAATAGTTTGACTACGCCGTCGATTATTGCTTCGGGGCGCGGTGGACAACCGGGGATGTAAGCTGTTACGGGGATAACTTTGTCGACGCCGCCTAAGGTGTTATAGTTGCCTGCAAAGACGCCTCCGCTGCATGCGCATGCGCCGATTGCTACAACAAATTTAGGCTGGGGCATCTGGTCATAGACGCGTTTTAGTCGTTCAGCGCATTGCTGTGTTACGCATCCAGTGACTAGAAGTACATCTGCGTGTCTGGGTGAGGGTTCAAGTTTTATTCCGAAGCGTTCAACATCGTATTTGGGTGTTAGTAATGCGACGATTTCTATGTCGCAGCCGTTGCAGGCTCCGGAGTTAAAATGCAGTACCCAAGGGGATTTTACTCGTGCCCAAGTTTTTGTGTCAGTCATTAATCTTTACCTCCATCGAGAAGAACTACGCCGGCAGCGAGGATTATGCCGAGGTAGAGGATTAACATAAGTGGATTAGTCGCGCCTATCGCGAAAGCGGCAAACGCGAGGACCAATACGGATGAATCGAATATTACAAAGTAAATCAGATACTTGTAGAGTGAAACGTTGATTTTGAGTCCTTGGAAGGTTACTTTTTCTCCGCAGGCGTAGGCAGCCTGTTCGTTTTCGCTTATCGCTGTTTTGGGAGCTGAGTGCTTCCCAATGTAGTAGATTGCTAATGATGCTACAAAGATCAAGATGAAGGCGATGGCTGCGGATATAAGAAAGTCTTCAACTATCATGCCGTTTTCTCTCCATAGATGCTTTTATTCATTAAAGCTGCCCCAAGGGTAGAGACAAGTTTGCGCTCGTTAATGCCAAATGCGTCATTAAAACCGTATTTAAGTATATCGACATGGGAACTAGACGATTGAACAACATCCAACAAGGCTACTGGTAATCTGTTACAGGTATTATTATGGAAACAGCCTAGCATAGTCTCGCCCACGCTTACTTCTCTCCCTTTACTACCCCGAGTTATTTCAGTTAAATCGTTGCACTCCCATTTAAATTTTGAGAGCATAAATGTGTGGAATTTCATGATTCTGTCAATATTTCCGAGTGATGACTCCAGTAATATCAGGTCCTTTTTAAACTGATATTTCATCGCTCAAACCATTCGCCGGATATGGAAACAGATGAGCTTTCTCCTTAGGATACGTAATAGTGACTTCCTGGCCCAGTTTTACCCATTCCTCGGTAAGCGAAGGACGATTAATCACGAACCGGTCACCATTAACTAGTCTAATTTCATAGCGTACAATCGTTCCCTCGAAAGTTGTTTTTTCGATTTGGCCGAATAACCCGTCCAATCCTTCGCCGATTAAGCCCAGTTTCATCTCGCAGGTTTCAGGTCGGATTGCCAATACCACGCGGTCGCCGACTTTAATGTCTCGTTCATTATACGCCTGAATTTTGTAGCCCTCACGTAGTTCAACTTCAGCGTTTTTGCCTTCCAGTTTGGTTACGTAGCCTTCCAGTAAGTTGGATTCACCGATAAAGAACGCGACGAATAAGCTGTTTGGGTGCATGTAGAGTTCCTTAGGGGAACCGATCTGTACAATTTTGCCTTTCTTCATGACTGCTATGCGGTCAGAAATAGACATGGCTTCTTGCTGGTCGTGGGTGACATGTATGGCTGTGAGTTTAAGGTCTTTTGCCATTCTTCTGATTTCGTAGCGGATGTCGTTTCGAACTTTGGCGTCGAGTTGCCCGAGCGGTTCGTCGAGCAGCAGGATCTTTCCCCCTGCAGCTAAAGCGCGGGCTACAGCGATGCGCTGCATCATGCCGCCGCTGAGTTCGCTGGGATAAGCGTTTAGTCGTTCACTAAGTTTGACTAGTTCAAGTACTTCGTGGCCGATTGTTTCTGCCTGTTTAGAGTCGTAATTTTTGACCTTAGGGCCATATAGGACGTTATCCCAAGTGTTCATATGGGGAAATAGCGCGAAGGTTTGGAATACGAAGCCGATTTCGCGGTCTTCCGGCGGGTCTTTGTCTACTCTGCGGTCGCCAATGTGGATTTCACCGCTGTCATGCTCGATTAATCCGGCGATTAGGCGCAATAAGGTGGTTTTCCCGCAGCCGCTTGGGCCAAGTAGAGAGAAGTATTCTTGGTCGTGTATTGTTAAGCTGACGTTGTTTAAGGCGTAGAGTTTGCCGTATTTTTTTGTGACGTTAACGACTCGTACTTCGGGCATTTTAGTTCTCTCCTCTTGATGACTGTTTGTTATTTTTATCGGTTATCATGTTATGCTTTTCCTTTCTTCTTGGTTAGAAGCCTCAACGCGAACAGTACGATGAAGCTAAACAGAATTAGCAGTCCACATGCTAAACCGACTGTTGATTGGTTTACACCTGCGATTGCTGTGCCTACACCGCGTATAGAGTTTACCCAATTAACGATTAGCACTGGCGCTGTCTCCAGTGTTGAGGTTACTGCGAGTGTGGCGCCTGTTTCGCTTACGCTTCTAGTGAATACGATGATTGCGCCTGATAGGATAGAGTATTTTGTTAATGGAAGAACTATTGATTTGAAGACGGTGAAGGGTTTAGCGCCCAAGGTTTTGGATGCGTCCTCTAACTCGATAGGTATGCGTTCTATGGCTGCTGACATGGAGCGCACGAAGTAGGGGTAAGTGATTGCTAGATGTGCAAGGACTAGCAGTGCAAAGTCCGGTACGCCGGTGCCCTGCCAGAAGAACCTCAGAGACACACCCAGAGCGATTGATGGCACGATAATGGGTACGTTCATGAGGCTGTCAAGTATTACGGATGGCAAGTTCCCAAATGTTTTACGCGCAATCAGTATTGCCATGGGTATACCTGCGAGGATGCCCAGCAATGTTACTATTACGCCCAGTACATATGAGAGCAACAGGCTGTTCCAAAAGCTAGCCCATATGCCAGCGCCCGTCAGGGCGTCGACTAGGTTAGTTCCTTGTGTTATAGCTTGGAAAGCCGGCAGTGCAACGAATACTGAAGGCAAAAGTATGATTCCGAAGAATACGATAAGCGCCAGCGTGTTTCGAGTCAATACACCTTTTTTGTAGCTAAGTTTCTTCTCGAATACGGGCAACTTTTTGCCGAAGAATCCGAGGGGTAAACGCATACGGTTGCCCACTACGCGAATCACACCGAAAATAACCAGTGAGATAGCGATTAGTATGATGCTTGTGAATACTGTGCCGCCTTCGTATGTCGCGGTTGTGATGGCTCCTGCGGTGAGGTCATTTTTGAGATTTTGGATAAATACCGGGCCGTTTTGGAAGAGCAAACCGGCTACAATGAAGGTGGCGCCTGTTTCTGATAGTGAACGTGCGAACGCTAAGGAGTATGCGGCTATTAATGATGGTTTTAGAATCGGGAAAGTTACGGTTCGGGCGGCTGTCAGTGGAGGCGCACCCATGGTGCGGGAGGCGCGTTCGTACTCCATCTTGTAGTCGAGCATTGAACCGACTAGTACGCGTACGACGACAGGGAAGCTAAATGTGAAGTGAAGGAACATAACAAGGATATAGCCGGGTGAAACGATAGATGAACCAAAAAGGCCTGATATGCCGCTATCACTGCTCCAAAAGAGCAACAACGAGTACCCCAGTGCGGCGGTTGGGACTATGAAGGGCAAATCAGCTAATGTGTCTAGTATGCTCATCCAGCGGCTTTTGCTACGGGTAATCATCCACGCGAGAGGTATGCCAGCGAACAAGTCTAGGGCAGCTACAATTAGACCGATTACAAATGAGTTTACGATTGCTATAGATGCGGTGTTAACAAGTTCTGGGTAGTTGAGGAAGTTGCCGATTTCAGGAGCCTTGATGAGTATGCCAATTATAGGCGGTATAAGGATGATTGCGAAAAAAACGATGATTGCGGCAAGATAGATGGTGTACTTTAAGTGCTTTTTAGAGGACAAACTGTTTAATGTATCCATGACTTTAGTACTCAGCAAGATGCCGCTCCTATGTTTAAGCCCTGTTTTCCCCAAAAAGACACATAATGAATTGATCTGATATATTACTTTTACATACAGACAGGCATTTTATCGATATTCAGCTGGTGATTTGTAGAAGCATTTTAAGGTATACGGGTAAGTTAACTATTTTATGCGCTTGACATTCTGGCGGGCAAACCGTTTTGTTTGTCACTACTTGATGTTATAACCATAGATTATTAACAGAAGTCCACTGTTCCATTATTGCTGATTTTAATGAGTACGCAAAGAATATCAACTTACCCCAAGGGTATCGTCGGCAAACGAAAAAACAGGCAATCCACGAGAGACCGCTCATAGACAATAACGGCTGGAATGTTTTGGATACACGTTCTTTTTTTGCTGCAGTTCTATTATGCTTTGGAGTAATTGTACTGTTCGGGCTGTTCTTCTCAGGTATAATCGGCGGATTAATCGGCGGCTTACTTGGGGGGTTAATTGTTAGGGGAGTAAGTCGGGGTGTGGTTGTGGGTTTCTTTGGAGGCATTTTCGGATCTTTAACGCTTGCGCTAATTGAGCTATTCGGTTTTGTATTTTGGGATGAAGCGATAGTAGGCAGGTTATTGTGGGGTTCATCTAGTGTTGACTTGGTAGGTTTAGTCATAATTTTGGCGTTTATTGGGATACTAACTGCGGTTGCTGGCGGCTTTATAGGGGGATTTTTGAGTTTGCTGAGGAAAGGTTGAAGGTAGGGTAATTTTTATACCGCCAGTGAGTCTAAGTTTTGATTACATTATATCAGAGGGGCACTAGGTATCAATTTCAACTGGATTTTTTAGGCATTACTTTCTCAACTAGCGTCAGGATTTTATCGACTAATCGACCCAAGAGACCTAATCCACCAACTACCGTCCTCAGATTACTGATGTCAGTTGATGTAATTACTCGAGTCAGCAACAAACCTAAGACAACGGTGGGCAAGAAAACAACTGCACCCAGTAGGAGCTCCAGCCAGTTGTTAAACGAAACAGCAGAAATAGCCCCGTAGGTTACGAGAGCGGCGACGGCTGAGGACAACACGATCTTCGCAGATGAGCCCCAGTCGACGGTTACGCCATACTTCTTTCGTATCCAGTATAGTGAAATCGCGTGGCTTGGGAGCGCCTCGACTAGCGAGGTTACTATTAAGCCTATGACGCCGAAGTTGAGTACAAGCACCGTGCCCAATGGGATTCCTATACATGCGGTTAATATCGTTATTTTTAGGATGAATTTTGTATGGCCTTGGCTATTTATGAGGTTACTTGTGCTCAAGTTTCCCAACGCCGCATATGAGTAGCCAATCGCGAGCATTGCCAGGAACAGCGGAGCTGCGGTGTAACTGCTGCCGAAAAGTGCACTTACACCCGGCTCAGACAGCGCCATAACGATGGCCACAACAGGCACCACAAGCATCGATGCGTATTTTACGGAGAACTGGTAAACCCGTTTCAGCGTCTCTCTATCCTTATTGTGGTCAAGTTTTGAGAAGGCGGGAAACATCATGGTTGTTATGGGTGTTGAGAAGAACCCGATTATTATGATGAAGCTCTGTGCAATGCCATAGTTGCCGATCAGCGTGTTGTCTGAAGAGTAGAATACTGGTAGCAGGAACATGTAGTACTGGGCCATGAAGCTGGCAATAATTACCGCTAAGGAAAGGGGGATGCCATAGCGCAGCATCTCTTTTAGGTACTCTTTGATCTCCATTGAGAGGCTAACGGGTTTAGGCAGTGACCTATAGATTCCAAAGAGCAGCACCAAACCGATTAGTCCAGCGATGGTTGTTGAAGCAACTAAGCCTATGACTGCGCCTTGGGTGCCTAATCCGATGATGACAAGTGAGATTATGAGGACTGTTTTGATGATTGATTGGCAGATGTTCATTATGCTGTTTAATGCCATGCGCTCGAGGCCCGTGAAGGCGGCTGAGGCTGCGCTGATCATGGCGCTTGCAAGAATGTAGAAGGAGGCAAGCTGCATAATGGGAGCTAGAGCTGGGCGATTGAAGATGTTGGTGGCGATGAAATCTGACAGCGCTAAGGATAATATGCAGAGCACTAAGCCGGAGGCGAACTCGAACACTAAGCCCGCGAACAGGACACTTCTAACCTCTTCCATTCGTCCCTCTGCACGGTACTTCGCGGTGAAGCGGATCATCGCGTAAGTGATACCCCAGTCACGAAATATCAGAATCAAATTAGGCGCTGTTATCGCGATGGTGTAGAGGCCGTATGCGTCTGAGCCGAGCAGGCGTGCGATGAAGATTACGCCGACGGCGGATATAATGGATGAAACGATGAGGCCCCAAAGAACGTTAAATCCGCCTTTAGCTGAAACTTTAGCGATGTCCGCGGCGTTACTACTCAACCCTACAGTTCCCTCTCTTAGCCAGATTTGCTGTAAGCCGACTGTTTATTGTTTACGGTAAAAAGGAAGATAATAAACAAAGAATTAATGGATGAACTCGGCGGCTTATTGGTCTAAGAATAGATGATTCAGCGATCCATGGCTTCTATAGGTAGTTGGCTATTTGCTCATAGTGCCTATGCAAAAGGGGGGTCTCTGAACCCTTTGATAGGGAGGAGGACCTCACCCTGGGCAGAGTAGGTACTCGCATAAGTGCTTTATATACCTGAATTTTTACCCGTTTTTATACACTATGTGCCTTATTTTTTCCTGGTCGCTCTTTAACTCTACAAGAATTGACCATTCAAAACCGCTTATCTGATCTTTGAGCTCAACTCTA
>JAAYYI010000074.1 GCA_012515445.1 Candidatus Bathyarchaeota archaeon
TCGACGAAGCCAAACGAATCGAGCGACGGGAACGCTTCGCCAATGCGCCGTTGATAATCGTCGCCTGCCTGTCGATGGATGGCATGATGGCTTTTGCGGATGAGCAGCGGCAACGCATCGAACGCGACTTAGTAGTCGAAAGCTTAGCGGCGGCAATACAGAATATGCTCCTAACTGCGCATGGCTTGGGTTTGGGAGCCTGCTGGTACTGTGCACCCGCCTTCTGCAAACCAACCGTCCGAAAAATGCTGCGTATACCCGAAACGGTTGAGCCCACAGCGCTGATCACTATCGGCTATCCTGCTGAGTCGCCAGCTGCACCGCCGAAAAAGACGCTTGCTGAATACTGCTATGCCGACTGCTGGGGCAAACCGTTGCGCTGAAAAAATTTCAAATTAGAAGAAGAGAACTCAGCCCTGCTACTTCAGCTTCCATAACTTTTTGCAGAAGATTGCTTTTTTGTTCTACTGTTGTTTTGGGTTGCAGGCTGGTTGAGGCGACAGTACAAGGTCCGTTTTATTTAACAGACGATTTTTCGATCTACTGCAAATATCAAATGTTAAAAGGGCGCTAATTAGCTTGAAAGAGGATACTTAGCACATCTTTCTAAAGTGCTTGTTCCAAAGGACCGTGGAGAGGTATCCGCCTATAGCGCCGCTGAAGATGCCCATAACCAGAATCGGCGCGGCAAGGCTTGTTTCCATTGGAAGAACTGCCAGCAGGACTCCGGTTGTGTAGTAACTCAAAAAACCCACTAGCCCCGTACTAATAGCCAACGCCGTAACCATTCGACTGAGCTTAACCTTCTCTTTTGAGTGTACTTTCAGAGTCGAAAAGGAAACGTCTATCAGTACACCGTATAAGAAGGCAAAGAGGAAAGCGAATAATCCTAAAGCGGGCCTAAGAAACGCGGCTAAGACACCGCCGATTATGCCAACGTATGTTGCGCCGAACCGTCCTGTCATTAAGGCAGACGTTGCGAGTAGAACCGATTCAATTATGATAAACATTTTATCTAGTGGAAAGGGCAGGAAGACTTTTGTTATGGCTATTATGGCCCCAAAAAGGGCAATTATGACTAGTAGTTTGGTTCTATGCAAAGGTTTCTCCGCCGTTTAGATTAAGAAGAGTCTGGATGCGCCTGCTTGTTTTTGGAGTGCTATTTGCCCATGTCATTTAGCGCTACTGCCTTTTGCCAGTTAAGGCCTTGCTTCTTATAAAAAGTTTGCGAAATCAGCAAAATAAACGCTGATATATACCGAGTTTCGCAAATATCACCGTGCATATTAGGATGCCCAATAGGAAAAAATGCGATATTACAGGACATTGATCATATAGAGCACTCGGGCAACACAAGCGAGTCTGAGTTAACAGGTTTGTTCATGGCTCAGGAGGTAATAATTGAATACCAATTAGTATGGCGACGGCATGCACACAGCATTACGCAGCTAGAGTGAATCCCAAATTCTTTGAAATGAGTTCTGTGCAAAGCCAACTAGACACGGATGATTGGTTATTATTAATGGCGATTCTGCGATGCGTCTATCGGGGTAGTGGCTGAAGTTCATTTGTTCTTGGTCAAAAATAACCGAGTTCATTTGGAGACAGCCAACAACTTTTTTTACTGTAGTGTTTTCGTTGTTGTGCGCTCTGTTTATTTCAGACGGCAGGTCTTGCGAATGGTTAGGCATCCCAAGAATGATTCGATATTTTACGCCCCTTTCTACCGCTTTTTTATAATTTTCCATACATCGATTAGCAATGTATAGAAATCTTGGTAAAAATGATATAATATCGATTGATGAGTTAGCGGCGTCGTGCTGCTGCTTAATTTTTGCTATGATTCTTCTTCGCCCCTCGATTGAGATTATCTTGTATTCACTTTCCAGGTCTGACTCTTGGTTGCTTTGAAATTGATTTGAAAAATAGCCCAATTCTGTTTGCAATAGACTAATGTCATGGAATTTTTCGTCAATACATGCTTGTAACCCCAAGGAGGGGGGCACCGCCTTGAATTTTAAGGGGCAACCTAATTCCCTATCAACTAAACCGATTTCTTGAAGTTCATTTAGTGCTCTATACACTTCTGTTCTGGGAGAGCCTGCCCAGTGGGCGATAATGCGGGCTTCAGCTTTGCCATTAAGAAGGAGATTAAGGTATATGTTGGCCTGCATTCCGGTTAGGCCTAGCTGTATTAAATATTGTAAGCCCTCGTTTTTTGATAGATGAAGGGTTTTTGCATTGTACTTTTCTTCTAGATCTTGCAAAAATATCCCTATTGAGTCTTATCGTTAATCTTAGTATATTAAATTAACTAACTATATTGCTGTAGAAACTTTTTAGCCCTCTTTTTTCTGGTGGTTTGGCATCAGGTTCTTCAGGGACAGCATCGAAAATTCCGGTTTTTATGGTCTTTTGTATTATTAGCATATTAAGACAAAATTATATTAGCGCTGACTTCGAACAAAAAATGTCTATGATATTTATAGACTAAAGTCAAAAAAAGGAGAAATGAACTTATTGAATGAAAAACCAAAAATTTTTACAATAGCGCTAATTCTGCTACTGACGATGTCTGCAATGATTACCTTTGCCCCTGCACAAGCTATCGATATCCCAACCTTTTTGTTCGTCACCGCTACACCAGACCCTGTAGGAATTGGACAAATCGTTTACGTCGGCATCACTTTCAGCAGACCCACACCAACAGGCTCGGGTTACAGTGGCGATCTCTATGAAGGCATAACTCTCGAAATAACAGATCCAGACGGAAAAACAACCACTTCTGGACCATACCTTGCAAGCCCAGTCGCAGGCGTAGTCTATAACTTTACACCCGATAAACTCGGCAATTACACAATCCAAGCATTCTATCCTGGACAAGTATTAAAAGGCTATAATCCAGAGAATCCCACCATCAGTAGCAGTAGTCGAAATCTGATTGGCAGTAAAATGTTACCAAGTGAAAGCAGTATAAAGACTTTGACAGTACAGCAAGAGCAAGTAAAACCAATATATCAGACTCCTCCTCTTCCAACTGAATACTGGACGCGCCCAATACATGGGCTTAACTGGAATTGGGGAGCAGAAATAGGGTCTAACTGGTTTGGATTAGGTGGTTCCGGCGGATACGACGCAACCGGAAACGTCCAGCCAGTAGGTACAGCACCAAACTCACCACATATAATGTGGACAAAAGCAACACAATTCGGAGGCCAACCCGGATACCCAATCACCAGCGACACATCCGCCACTTACAGTTCAATCTCACTACTTCAATCATACTTCCAACCAATTTGCATACTCAACGGAATACTCTATTACAATGTATATGACGGCAGCCCAAGTTCCAACCTGTTAGGTTGGAGAGCTGTAGACGTACGCACAGGAGAAGTAATATGGGACAAACCCGCGGGCCAAACAGGCAAAGAGACCCTTGCATGGGGTCAAATAGTCAACTACGATAACTTCCAGGAGTACGGATCAAATGCATTCCTATATAGTTCACCCGGAGGCGGAGGATTCTTCGGCTCTACAGCGCGTTGGTTCGGAATATACGATGCATATACTGGAAACTTTTTGGCAAATGTTACTGATGCTATCAGCACAAGCAAGATAATGCAGTCCGTTGAATCATCGACAGAAACTGAAGGAATGATAATCGGCTACTACGTTTCTGGTGGCAATCTTTGCCTCTACAACTACACTAAGCTAGTAAGTCCGGCTTCAGGTATGATGTCTGGTTTTATCCGTGCAACAGGCAATATTAACGGTTCCAATCCGGCAGCTACAGAATGGAAAACACCACTTCCGACAACATTCAACGGCGACACCATCAGTTTAAGCATTTCCATGGTAACCCCTGAAGTAATTCTTATGCGTCAAGTACCTAATGCGATTACGTATCAAGGGGTCACAGCAGGCTATCAATACGTCGCAGGCTTCGATGCAAAAACAGGCGCTAAACTGTGGGGACCAATAAACCAAACACTACCCGCATATGAAGACACAAGTGTATTATGCGCCGGTCAAGGCTACTATGTAATGCATAACAAGGATAAGGATCTAGCATGGGGCTATAGTCTAACAACTGGTCAATTGCAATGGGGTCCAGTTCAACTCCAAGGAGGCGGCGATAGCTCTGTTTGGCGTGACGGTGAAATCGCTTACGGCAAAGTCTACATCTTTGACCTCGGCGGCTACGTAAATGCCATAGACCTTGAAACAGGACAGGTTGCATGGACATTCTATGCTGGAGATGCAGGCTATGACACTCCCTTTGAAAGCTACCCAATTTTCGGCTACAATCGACATATGATATCAGATGGAAAACTTTTCCTCTCAGAAGGATGTATGTACACCGTGCCATTACATCCGGCCTACCGACTTGCCATAAACTGCACTGATGGAACTCTAGTATGGAAAGTATTACAGTACAGCTCTACAGCTAGTTGTACTGTAGGCGACGGCTACTTGATTTCATGGAATAGCTTTGACAACCAGATATACAGCTTCGGCAAGGGACCAAGCGCCACTACAGTTTCAGCATCTCCGAAGGTTTCAGTGTATGGCAGCAGCGTACTAATAGAGGGTACAGTCATGGACATATCCGGCGGTACATCGCAGGACGTAATCACAACACGCTTTCCAAACGGACTTCCAGCTGTTTCTGGTGATAGCATGGAAGCTTGGATGGAATATGCCTACATGCAGCAGATTAGGCCAACCGACGCAACCGGCGTTGAAGTGATGCTTGCTATAGTAGATGCAAATGGCAACTATCGTACAATCGGCACAGCCACAAGTGATGCAGACGGCTTCTTTAGCTTTAACTGGACACCTGACATCGAGGGAAAATACACTGTATACGCAACTTTTGCTGGCTCTGAATCATACTACGCTTCACATGCTGTCTCGGCATTCACCGTTGACTCAGCGCCAGTCACTGCAACACCAATACCGACACCAGTGCCGTCAATGGCTGACCTATACTTCATGCCCGCAATCATCGGCGTCATAGTTGCCATCATCATCGTCGGCGCGGTACTAGCACTGCTCGTAACAAAAAAACCTTAAAAGTGAAAGAATGACCAATCTTTCCCTCCCTTTTTTAGTCACAATAAGCCTTAAGCAGGGGCTGAGAGGCATCTGGACAAGTTATGTGGTTGCAGCCACTACAAATTTGCATAACTTCTTTTTTCCTCTCCTAATTCATTAATCCAGACGCCCCAGCAAACCCTGCTCTGCATAAAAAAAATTCTTGCATGGCTAACACAGCTTCTTTGGATTCCTAACTATAACAGCGACTAACAGAACAACCAAGAGCGAGGTTAGAACTGCTAAAGCTGGCAACTCGGGAATTGTTGGCGAGGGTGATGGCATAGGTGAATATGATGGCATCAGGCTTGTTGTGGGACTTGGAGATGCCGAAGTTGATGGCGGTACGGTTGGCGATGAAGTTGGCGTTGGTGCGGGTGTTGCTATTGGAGTCAAGGAGGGGCTGGGGGTGGGGATAGGTGTTGGTGGAGGTGGAGTTGGAGTTTGTGTTGGTGGATTTGGAGTTATTGTCGGTGGAATTGGAGTTGGAGTCGGCGGAGTGGGAGTTTGTGTTGGTGGGATTGGAGTTGGTGTTATTGGAATTGGAGTTGGTGTTGGTGTTGGACTCATAGTTACTACGGTTATTTGGTTATTGGTTCCTCCAATGTATAGCTTTGAAGTTGTCGGGTTCACTGTAGCCACTGTACTGAAACTGTCTAAGTACCAACTGAACTTCAAACTTGCCATGATACCCTGTGTGGAGCCGTCAAGCACATCCAGTGTATAGTAATCAGCGGTGTAAACGTAGTTGTGTACGGCATCGATTGCCAGTACATCACCGGGGTAAATTTGCCCAACCGCGGCTAGTGTGTCTCCGTTATAGATTGCCTGTTTCATATAGAGCAAGTTAGTGTAGGGATTAACGGTTATTTCCTCGCTGAAGGCGGTAAACGAAACGGTTGATATTATGGTGTTGGTAGCTCCGTCGATGATATTGATGTTGTCTTTTCCAGTCCACGCGATGTACACCTTGTTAGTTACAGGATTAACTGCTCCGCTCATTGTTTCGATGTATGGATGAGTGTCGCTGCCGGGAATGTTCACCGTTGCCACCAAACTTAGCGTGGTACCATCATATACTTTAACCACGTCAAACTTGCCTGAAGTTGCAGTGCGAACGCAGTAGTATACCAGATTTGTCACGGGATTAACTAAGATAACATTGTCATATGAAATGTACACCCAGTCGGGAAGTGCTCCAGCTTGCTGGTTTGTGGCGCCGTCCAGCACCAAAACGTTGTTTCCTTCAACTACAGCGAACACACGATTAGTCTTAGGGTTGACTGCTATGTCGTCTACGCTGTCAACTGTTGGAATCTGAGTAACCACAGTATCTGTGGTTCCGTCGATAACTACAATGCCTGTATCGGTGCCTACGTAAATTCGATTGGTTTCGTCATTGACTGCGATGCAATTCGGCGTGTTACTTAGGGAAATGGTTGCGGTGATGTTTAGGGATCCGTCGGATTTAACATTCGGCAATGCAAATGCAGAAAAAGCAAAAAGACCGAGCATCAAGATGCAAAAAGCTTTTTTCCTCACTTTTTCACCTCTATCCGGTTAATTTTAGAGAAAAATTAGCCAATTTTTTGATTATTAAACGAATCTACTAAAATGCCTGTCGCCATTAAGGATAATAAAATATTAAAAGTTATTCTCAACCGCTGAAATTTTGTTATCGCTTATGTTAAACTTTAGATACTGAAAACAGGCTATTTGTTTTAAAACATATTCAAAAGAGTAATTTAATAAACCGCCAGAGGGCTGGGATAGGAATCTAACCTGTATAAAGCAACTTTTACAGTCTACCGCCTCAGCGATTAAACCACTCTATTATAGCAAGCGTTTCTCCTAAGAGCAATAACGCATTAGGCGTTTAGGGAGTTTTTAATCGCATAATAATGGTTAAGAAATCTTGCAGATTAGCAATTTTAGGTATTTCATGTGTTAAAATTTAGGCAAAATTTTTAAAGAAAAACAAACAAATAAGCGCTTACCAACCAAGGTGTATAAAAAATGAGGAAAGCATTTTTGATAAAAAGTTGCATACTGATGCTATGCAGTGTATTCTTGCTATTAACCATAGAAACCGCCTTTGCAGCTGAACCAGGCTACACCTTAATAGAAGCATACCAAACCACCGCAGCCACTGTTGACGGAAAATGGACAACCGCTACAGAATGGAGCGACGCCTACATTTTGCCCATGACTGGCACAACCTTAGGCGCAAATGGCATATGGGCTTACAAAATGGATTCAAGCTCAACTTACCTGATGTCATTTCTCATAGAATCCCCTGACAGTACCAATGATGCAACCGACAAATGGGTAATTTGCATAGATGGCTCCAATGACGGCGGTACTGCTCCGAAGGCAGATGACGTAAAGATCGAGATCACTGGACACACAACCTTGACGATGTATGTAGGAACCGGAACAGCCTGGAGTGTTATAGCAAACAAGGCAGTAACATGGAAGGACAGCTTAGCTACATCCGCCTATAACTCCGCAAACCACTACATCCTAGAGCTGAAAGCAGATAAGGGCGCTTTAGGTGACTGGGGCGCGAACCCACCACCGCACGGAGTCTACGTTTCAATGTATGACGCAAGCAATACAGCCGCTGGAACAGTAGCGTGGCCGCCTACTTCAGCTGACAACCCGAGCCGCTATGGACTGATAGCCTCCTATGATGCCACTGTTCCCGAGGGCACTTCAATAGCATTCATCACGGCACTATCGACATTCGCTGTTGCTGCTACGATATTTATGAAAAAACGTGTGAGCCTGCCTAAGCTGTAAAGAGATAGCTTGCCCATCATCTCTTCCTTCTTTTTTGTTATTTACCTATCGAAGATTGCTTTGTTGAGCAAGAATTAGTAAGTGGAGCTGGGTGGGAATTGACCTTCGATGAATTCTGGCGTTTTAAAATCCAAAATCAAATTTTGTTCTTTACTATAAATTCGTCTTTGTCATCCCTACACCCAAGGTGTTGATGAGATTTCTCGATTAATAGTTAAAACTCTCGATTCTATCAAGCAGAAGGATGTTTGATCTTAAACTGAAAGAAAGAGTTGGCGGTGGCACCATAATTTTTTTTCTTCTCTTGAGTTACCAAAAGATTTGCCCAATGTAGAAGATTCACTTCGAATGTCACTGGCTACAGAAAAAGCTTCACAAGCTAACGGAAAAGGCATCAATAGAACTAATGGAGCCCGGTCCAGTGGAGATCAGCTTGGCAGTAGCTCGAGCGACATTCGCGCCAGCGCCAAGTTAACAGTCACAGGGCAGACACGCTTGATAAAATATGAAGATCGGGCTTTTCTTTCAACCGCGACAGTTAGCGCACAGTAACTTGGTTAAAGGGAGCACCAGAAATTTTTCGCAACCCGAAGCTGTTACAAAACCAAAATAGACTCGTGTTATTATTGGTAAGTCTTGAGGTGGTTGTTGTTGAAGGAGTGGAAATGCGTATTGGTCGGACATCATAACGATATCGGCAAGACAATCGAAGAATGGGAAAAGGCAGGTTGGCGTCTACACACCTACCAAGCAACGGGAACCGTAGGGGCTGCGTCAGCTTTTGTCAATCATTACCTTCTGTTCGGTAGAGGCGAGTAGGTAAGCGGATGCGGGGTAAATAAGTGAGGGGAAAGCAAGAAAAACGAAGAGTGAAAATATCGAAGAGTGAATGAGTCTCTGCTGAAAACGTGTCTGTGGATATATCCATGGAGCTGGGGATGGGAATTGAACCCATTGGACTTTCTTTCGCAAAAGAAATCCCAGTCAAAGAAAGGCTCTTACTGGTTTGCTCATTGGGTTGGGTTTTCATTTATTGTCACTTTTATGGTCCTACCTTCAAGTTGCTTAAAAGGGTTGTTTTTATCCTTATTTTATAAATTAAGGCTTGAATTGGGATTATTTACATAGAGGCTTTTTAGCAATCGTTAATTGTTAGATAGTATTCACTAAAAATATCTATATCTTTTACTCAACTGTGTGCTTGGTGTCAGTAATTATTAGGTTAAGCAATTGATTTTCTTACCAGTAACTGCTTAATTGGAAAGATTACTGTCTGTTTTTTACCCTTGATTACTGCTGATAACGTGATTGAAAAATTTTTAACAGTAGATTATTGCGGAAAAATTACAAAGGGGCAGGGTATAAACTTGCTTGGGAAAAGGTATTGAAAAAAGAAGAGGGGCTAACTTTAATTTTCGTTAGCTTGTTTCTTTAGTTTAACTGCAACTGCACCAAAAAGTATCAGTGTAAGCATCGGTAAGAGAAGTATAGCTGTTAATTCTGGAACGGTAGGTGTTGGTGCGGGCGATGATGTTATGCTTGGGGTTGGTGCGGTTGTTGGGTTATTGGTTGGTGCTTGAGTGGGGTTTGTAGTGGGGTTTGCTGGCTGAGCAGTGGGGTTGGTTGTTGGGTTAGTTGTTGGATTGGATGTTGGTTGAGTAGTAGGATTGGCTGTTGGACTACTTGTTGGGGTAGGAGTTGGAGTTGGGGTTATGGTTGGATTTGGTGTTGGTGTTGTTCCGTCTGTTGATATAAACCTGTTAGCTTCATTCCAAAGATAACTATAATACGGTGAAGACTTTGAAACAGTTGATGAGCTACCACCACCAAAAGTACCACCGTACATCGTTTCATAGTAATTATAGCCATATTCTAAGTCATCGGGAAATCCATCTTTATCTGAATCTTCAAAGATACTTACTCTAAATAGTTCAGCATTTGGGAATGCTTTAGCAAGTGTATCATTACCTAGTTGAAGTTGTAACTTTTGGGTATCTGTGAGTTGACCATTTTTAGCGTGTTCAAAGCTTCTCATAGCTACAATTGCCATATCTTCATAGTTTCTAGTGTAGGTCTTGTTGCTTCCAAAATAAACGAATGTAACATCAAACCCTTTGCTTTCTAAGCTATCAACAACAAATTGGGCTTCTGCTGATATAGATTCAGGGATAGCTGTTGGCGTTGGTGTTGGGTCTTGAGTGCCAGTTTGTGCGTTTACCGTGATTAAATTCAGAGTAAAAACAGACGAACAAATAATCAATGCAATGAATAATAGACTAATGATTGTCTTTTTCATTAGGACTTAAACTCCTTAACGTGTTACCGCTTAGACGCTTGTTATGGCTTTTATAATTTTGCTCAAAAACCGAACCCTGAAGTAGAAGCCCAATTAAGGGTGGGTAGCATCTATCCGCGGGAAAAGGTCTTTTTGTTTATAAAAAAGAAAAGGGTTAGGAGCTTGGAATTTCTACTTTCCATAGTAATGCAGTTGATGGCGGCTGGGAGCCAAAGAATACATCAGGACCGTACGCTAATGTACCAAATGGCTTAGTTTTAAGTTCCTCAAAGATGTAGCTTCGGGATATTGTTTGGTTGTAGAATAGTGAGCCAAACATGCCGTATTGTGGTAATCCACCTGAACCGTCTTTGTAATACATCTTGAATGTTGATTCGTCGATTTTCGTGTCAGGGTTCTCGTTTTTCAATGTGTAAGTGATTGTGTATTGATAACTGCCAGCAGTTTCTATGACTGTTAAGCTCGTTAATGTGACTGTTAAATTGTCTGAAGCCTTGTATGGAACATTAAGTTGTAGGTATGTTGGGGTCGGTGTAGGTGAAGGAGTGGGAGTAGACGTAGGGCTTGTAGTTGGATTAGGTGTAGGTATAAAGGTTGGTACTGAGGATGGCGGAGGTTCAAGGTCAGCAATACGCACTAAGTTAAGATTGATTGTCTGGTCTGGGTATTCTCCATTATAGATTAATTTGTAGTCAGAGGGTGTTATGTTTTCGACAACACCAAATGTTAAGTTCATTCCCGATACAGTATTTACCCCTAACCCGTGGGAGCCAATTTCAAATAATTCGCCGTTAGGTTTAACCAAGGTGAAGTTATCGGCTGACAGGTTTGGAAGCTTGGTAGTATCATACATAAGCTCTATACTTACCCAACTAACGAAAGTGCCGTCGTCATAGTTTCGGTATTCTATCCCTGTTGTCCTGTATTGAATAGAAACCGTTTCAATTGAAGGGGCAGGTGTTGCAGTTGGGGTTACTGTTGGTTGAGGCGTTGATTGTGTTGGTTCTGGTGTGGGCGTTGCAGAAGGTTGAGCTTTAGGTGCTAATGCTTGGTAAGCTACTGTTCCGCCTATCGCACAGATAACAACAATTACTATTGTTAGAACAGCTATGATTTTCTTGTCCATTTTATTCCTTCATTGTCTAAAGTTACCGCTTAGGTGCTTGGTTGTTCTTTTATGAGTTTTGTTCAAAAACCGAACCCTAACAGAAAGCCAGATATTGTTAAGATGTTATCCCCCACCATCATACGCCAAATGGCACCCATTTCCATAGAACACCCAAATAGTTCATAAAATGCAAGAGTTGGGTCAAGTTTTGAATTATATGTGTTGAGTTAAAAGAGCTGGGGATGGGAATTGAACCCATATAAAGCAGCTCTGCAGGCTACCGCCTCAGCGATTCGGCCACCCCAGCGTATATTCTAGGCTAATGCGTAACATAAAAGATTTATCTATATTAACATTCTTTCTGCCAATCAAGCCGCGGCACGGTTAAGCCTTCTTGTATGCCACACCTGAAAAGAACGCCACAAGCTTTTCCCCATTTTTGACTTCAACATGGTAGAGCCCAGTGGTTCTGCCGTCCGAAATACGGTTAGCTTCCGCAATCAAAACATCACCAACCGCGCTGGGGCGAAGATAGTTTATGCTAGCCTGCAACGCAACCGCAACGTTGTCACCATAATTGCAGGCGTGGGCAAACGCGTAATCCGCCAACGCAAAAATAGCTGCGCCATGTGTGAATCCTAACGCGTTAGTGTGGATTTTCTCTACTTGCATGCTGGCTTTGCAGTGGCCGTCTTGTGATTCCAATACTTTTATGCCTAATGCTTCGGCGAGGTGGTCTGTGCCCTTCATTTCTTCTTTTCCTCAGGGGCTTTCTTCTTTTCTCTCTCGCCGGACGAGTTGAACTTGTCATAGAGCGATATAACGCCTTTAGGCATGAAGATGACGATTAACACCAGTATTACGCCGATGATGATCAGACTAAGAGGTGGACCAACATCAGCGATTCCCGGGAAGAACCCTCCTAAAGCGCCATGCAACCCCTCTGAAACGGAAGGCAAAGCAAGTAGCTGCTGAACAGATATGAGGATACCTGCACCGATGATTGGCCCTATAACTGTTCCTAAGCCTCCGATTACAGCCATGATTAGAGGCGCAAACGAGTTCGCGGGCGCAAAAATCGAGTTGTCCACATAACGGATGAAGTACACGTATAAGCTTCCAGCCATACCCGCGAAGAATGTGCTGATAACGAAGGCTATGAGCTTGTACTTGGCGGTGTTTATACCAATCATCTTTGCTTCCGCTTCGTTGCCATGAATAGCACGGAAAGCTAAACCCAAACGGAACTTGTTCATGATAAGATACATAATCAGAATAGACGCGAAAGCTGAAGCTGTTACCAGTATATAGAACGGGTAACCTTTAGGCACAAGTGTCGCCGGAGCGAAGCCGTCTATTCCGTGGGTTAAGAAGTCAAGCTGGCTAGAGACACTCTCCACGATCACGGAGAAGCCGAATGTAACCATTGCGAGGTACCATGCTTTTAGTCTAACACACGCTAAACCGATGAGTAAACCCAGGCCAGCTGAGATTAAGCCGCCCAGAATCATCACCAGCACCTGCAGTGTTACAGACGCTACGCCAATGGGTAAGCGATCCAATCCGGAGAGAGCAGCTAACGCAGTCGCGATTGAGCCGCCGATCATAGCTGAAGCGAAGCCGCCGATGCCTAAGAAGACAGCGTGTCCAAGTGAGCCCTGCCCCGAACTGGCAAGCAGGTTCCAGCTGCTGGCGTAGATAGAGAAGATAATGATAAGTGTCAGTAGTGTCAGGAAGAAGTTATCTGTGATGAATAGCGGAACTAATGCAAGTATTGCGAAGCAGCCGACGATGACTAGGAAGGCTTTGGAGCGAACGAATTGAGAGATTTTTTGCGTATTCATGTTATTCACCTTTTACTCCAAAGATACCCTTTGGTCTAACGATTAACACTACGATCAGTAACGCGAAGGCAACTGCACTGCCCCAGATACCACCCAGAAACAGCGTCGCCAACTGTTCAGCTATACCGTAGAGTAAGCCTCCTACGATGGCGCCTTTAATGCTACCTAAGCCGCCCAGGATGATTATGGCAAAGCCGATTATGGTTGGCATTGCGCCTATCTGGTAGTTGAAGGAGAATATGATGCCGTACAATCCGCCGGCACACGCCGCTAACGCAGCGCCCAACGCGAAGGTTATCATATAGATTTTTTCGATGTTAACGCCCATAAGCTGAGCCGCGGTGTCTTTCTGGCTTGTAGCCTGCATCGCTAACCCAATTTTTGTCTTCTTAATTAGAAGACCAAAAGCAACAAGCGCCAACACAACCACAACCACTGCGACCACGCGGTCATAAGTAATAGATATGCTTGACAAATCCAGAATCATGTTGTTGAAGGGGCTGATGATCTGTTTTGAGCGGTCACCCCAAATCAGCAGTGCAACGTTCTCGAAGATATAAATTAAGCCTAAGCTGATGAATATTTCGTTAAGCTTATCCGTGCCAAGTATACGCCTAAACGTCAACCGCTCAACAGCTATACCTAGCACCGCCACGATCGGCATAGTGAACACGATCGCGAGGTACGCGTTTAAACCGAAAGTGACAGTTAAAGTCCACGTCAAGTAGGCGCCGATCATGAGCAGTTGGCCGTGAGCAAAGTTGACCAGTTTCATGACACCGAAGATGATGTTCAGTCCGGTTGCTAGCAGGATGTAGACGCAGCCTATCGCAACGCCCCATACTAACGTAAGGATAATTGTAGAGATGTCCATCTTGGGCCGTTTCCTTTCACTGGTTTGGCGGTTGCATTACTTTCTCAAAATGACTATTTAAAATATAGGTTTTAAAGATAAAAAAGAAAGAAAAAAGTTGGGCTACTATGGGTGCCCGGCTACATAATTGTCCGGCAGAACAAAGTCTGTCTGCTTAAAGTTACTTATGCCCGGTGCAGTTGCTGGCCAAACGATTTGTGCTCTTAACGTATCCATTGGAGCATTCCAAGTGAGTTGCTCCATGAAGGTTAACGCGTTGATTTCGTGGTAGTTTATGCCTGTGTCAAACTGTATTCTGCCTGTTTTAGTAATTAGCAGACTCTGCGGCAAGTTGGTTGCTTCAAGCGCATCTCTAACTGCTGCCTTATCGAGGGTTCCTGCGCGTTCAATAGCATCTTTTGCGATAAAGAATGCGTCATAGGTGACTGCACCGTTTACACCAGGCATTACATCGTATGCCTCGGTGAAATTCATCAGGTAGGTCTGTATCGCCGGCAAATATGATGGATTCTGGAATGGGTCTGATTTAGCTTCGAGCATTTGCTTGTCGCCTGTACTGCCTAGCAGTGAATAGAATGTTGGATCTTGATTGTTTTCAACTGCAAAGTAAACAGTTTTAAGGCCCACATCGTTTAAGCCCTGCTTGATGATCGTCGGTGTCTTGTCGGGGTTATCTACTATGAGCACTGCGTCTGGATTATTGTCGGCTATTGCGGTTATGTCTGTCTGGTAAGTGGTCGCTTTAGGATCATATGCACGTTCAATAAGCATGATTGGAAGATTTTCGGTTTCAATCCAGTATTTTGTTGCTTTCTCTACACCTGTTCCGAAAGCGTCATTACGGTATAATATTGCAAGTCGGAAGTCACGATCAGGTGCAACCATTGGCTTCATAACTTCGTTGCAGAAGTCAACGACGGTTTTGCCATAGTCATATGTTACTGTGCAGTAGTGGAATATGTAGCTCATTCCATCTGCGTCAGTGATTGCCTGCGAATCAGTTGAGCTTAAACCGCCATAGTTACCCTGTGGGCCTCTTCTTGTAACCAGTGCATTGGATGCGCCTGTGATAATGTATGGAACTTTGTTATCGATTGCTATGACTTCGTTGGCTAAGGTACCTGCGCTGCCGTATCCTCCGATCAGCAAATCAACATTTCCTGATTCAACTTCACGCTTTACGGGTGTAACAGCGTTTCCTGGAGAATCATCCACTGTATCGATACTGATCAGTTTGATAGGTGCGTAAGCGCCCCACGCTGCCACGTAGATGCCGCCTGCAGCGTTGATTTCATCTACTGCAAGCTGAGCGGCACGCGACATGTCCTGACCGAGTGGCTGACCCGAAATTGGCGCCACCAAGCCTATTCTGATTTCGCGAGCACTAGTCTGAGGTACAAGCTGCCATGCGGCTACTGCGGAGACTGCGATTATTAAGACGACAACTATTGCTAACAGTTTTTTCTGCAAGTTATCCTGCTCCCTTTAAAGCTATATTTGCGTTTTTACAGCTAATAAAACTAACTGCTAAGCCACATTACACTCTACTAACCGTTTAAAAAAACAAGCACAAACAAGCTAATCTTGAAAAAGAAAGTAAAAGGGAGGCTACTTATGGGTAGCCTGCTTGGTAGCCTTCAGGCAGAACAAAATCAGCCTGCTTCAATGTTCCGATTCCCGGCGCTGTTTGAGGCCAAATAATCTTCGCTTTCAGTGCGTTTGCTGCTTGATCCCAGTAGGTCTGCTCAATGAAGGTCACTGGCTGAATCTCGTGGTAGTTTCCGCCTGTGCTGAACTCGATTTTGCCTGTCTCCGTCATGATAAGCATCTGGTTCATATTACAGTTTTCGATTGCTTCCCGAACTGCTGCCTTATCAACTGTCCCTGCGGTTTCAATTGCATTTTTAGCGATATAGAAGGCGTCGTAGGTTCCTGCGCCCATCATACCCGGCATTACACCGTAGGCAGCGTAGAATTTCTCTGTGTACTCCTCAACTGCAGGCAGATAAGAAGGCACCATGAATGGATCCATCTTTGACTCTAACACTTGACCTGCACCTGTACTGCCAAGTAACTGATAGAAAACATGGTCTTGATTATTCTCTACTGCCATATAGACTGTTTTTAAGCCTACTTCGCTCCAGCCCTGCTTCATAATCAGCGGCGTCTTATCAGGGTTGTCAACGACGAATACTGCGTCGGGATGTGCAGCAGCGATAGCGGTCAAGTCAGTTTGGTAGTTAGTGGTTTTAGGGTCATAGCTTCTGTCAGCTACAACTTCGATCGGCAGGTTTCCGTCAGCTATCCAGAAAAGCGCAGCCTTTTCTACGCCTGTTCCGAATGCGTCGTTGCGGTAGAGTATTGCTAGCCGGAAGTCTCTGTCTGGCGCAACAATCGGCTTCATAACTTCATTGAAGAAGTCAATGATAGTTTTGCTGTACTGATAAGTTGTGGTGCAGTAGTGGAAAACGTAACTCATTCCCTCTGCATCAGCGATCGCTTGAGGGCTGGTTGGATCTAAACCTCGATAGTTACCCTGTGGACCTCTGCGTGTAACAAGGTCGTTTGAAGCGCCTGTAATGATGTAAGGCACTTTGTTTTCTATAGCCACGACCTCGTTAGCTAGTGTTCCTGCACTGCCGTATCCGCCGATCAGCAAATCAACCTGATCAGTTTCAATAGCTCTAGTAACTGGTGTAACTGCGTTTCCGGGTGCATCATCCACTGTGTCTGCAGTTACAATCCTTACTGTTGCGTAAGCATTCCATGACGCCACATAGATTCCGCCTGCATCGTTGATTTCTTTTACTGCCAACTCTGCAGCCCGCAGCATGTCTTGACCAATCGGCTGCCCAGAGATAGGTGCGACTAAACCGATTTTGATTTCATGCTTAGTGGTAGTGGGGTAGAATTGCCACGCAGCAAAGGCCGCGATGACTACTATTACAACCGCTATGATAGCGAGAATTTTCTTTTGCAAATTATTTCTCCTCTGCCCTTTTGGGGTGCTAATATGCTATGTGAGAGCTAATAAGATTAACTCTTTAAGACGCTTTCTCGTCCGAGCTGGAGGGCTTGCAGGTTTAAGTTGATAAATCGCTCTTTTATTTTTCCCGCAATCGCCTGCTGGAACGACTCCACCTTAATGGGTATCTCTGGAAGCGCTGAAAGTGCACCTAAAAGAACAGTGTTAACAACAAGCATGTTACCGAGTTTCTGAGCAATCCCAAAACCATCAACTTTATGCACACTTGCCCTAGTTTCAAGCAATGTAATGAGTTCCTTCTGGGATTTGGGTTTCACACTCAACGGCATACAGCTTGGCTGAATAAGTTTCAAATTAACAATTACGTTACCGCCTGGTTTAAGCATAGGCAAAGATCGGGCGGTCTCCAGAATCTCGAAGCCAACGATCACGTCTGCTTTACCTGTTTCGATGAGTGGTGACTCAACTTTTTCGCCGATGCGTGTATACGCCACAATGCTGCCACCACGTTGAGCCATACCGTGGATTTCGGCTTTTGCGACATCGAATCCTTCTAGCATAGCGGCTTCACAGTAAATGTCGCTGAGTACAACTACACCTTGACCGCCGACACCACTAAAAACAACATCTAGCTTCAACTACTCTCTCCTCCTGATACAGCTAAAAGCGCATACATTCTTACATACACCGCAGCCATTGCATAGTGTAGTGTCGATTTTAGCTTTGTTATCAACTACCGAGATGGCGGGGCAACCGAGTACTTTATGGCAAACGCCGCAGTTGTTGCATTTGTCCGTTACCTCGTAGGGTTCCCCCTTCTTTACCAGCAGCGGGCAGGTGCGTTTAGAAATTATTACCGAGGGACCCTTGTAGTTGACCATCTCTTTGATGGCGGTAGTTGTCGCTTTTACGTCGTAGGGGTCTACGGTTACTATTTTTTCTATACCGACTGCGCGTACGATGTCCTCGATTTTCACGACTTTTGCAGGGTCACCCATGGCTGTTCGTCCTGAACCCGGCGTAGGCTGGTGGCCCGTCATCGCGATTATGCTGTTATCCATAATGACGACGCATACGTTGGCTTTGTTGTAGACGATGTTTAGTAATCCGGGCATTCCGCCATGGAAGAACGTGGAGTCGCCGATAACCGCGAACACTTTATCCTTAACGCCGGCGTGCATCATGCCTGCACCCATGCTAATACCGCCACCCATACATAGGCAGCTTTGGACTGCGCTTAGCGGCGGTAAAGAGCCCAGCGTGTAGCATCCGATGTCGCCTGCAACAATTTTGTCGTTAGGTCTACCGACGAAGCTTAACGCGCTTTCTGGACATACGGAGACGCATTTAGGGTTGCCTCCGCAGGTGTCGCAGACTTGGGGTTTCTTGGTTTCTGGGTGAAGCGTAATTGCACCAAACTGGCAGGCTTCTATGCACCAGTCGCAGCCTTTGCATTTAGTCTGGTCAACTGTGATTGTGCCTGTTTCCCTTGACTGGGTTATTGCCTCTTCTGGGCACGCTGCAGCGCATGGCGCGTTTATGCATGCTTTACAGGTGATAGCTGTATTATAGGTTAAATTCATGCGGATGGGGTGAATTCTTGACTTCAGAGGGTTAAAGACGCCTTCTTTTTCAAAGGAGCAAGCATATTCGCATATGTTGCAACCTACGCATTTGTCGCTGTTGCACTCGATGTGCTGGTTAGCAGTGTTTAGGGCGTAGTAGAAGGCGCGGTGGGGGCAGCCCGGGCAAAGCGCTGGGGGTCTAGGCGGCAAATCGGTTCTTATTGCAGCTGCACACTGCTCGGTTAATCCGTAGTTTGCTAGTGCTTGCCGTACCACATCTGGCGTGTACTCGCCGATTTCTTCTAAACCTAACTCGTTTTTGCCGACGATATGTAGCCCTAGGCGCTGCAGGTTCTCTTCAAGGTAGGGTCGTAATTCCTCGAGTACTATTAGCTTCTTTACTTTTAGAGCAAAGCGCCTGACCATTTCATGCGGAAAAGGGTGGATAAAACCGAGTTTAAGCCAAGAGTACTTCTTTGTATCTAGCACAGACCGAGCGTAATAGTATGCTACTCCGCTTCCGATGATTCCGATTTCGCTTCCGTTATCCTCTATGGTGTTGAATTTTGAGTGGTTAACGATTGTTTTTGCCTGTGATAACCTGACTTCGAGTACGCGGTGTTGGCGGATTGCGTTTGCGGGTACCATGACCCAGCGGTTGCCGTTCTTGTCGAACTCTACGTGGCGTTTTATTTTGCTGAGGCTGCCAAGCTTTACTTTGGCTTTTCCGTGAGCAACGCGTGTTGTTAATCTTAGGATTACGGGCAGGTGGAGTTTTTCGCTGATTTCAAAGGCTTCCCGTGCCATATCGTGGGCTTCCTGAGGGTTGCCTGCGTCCAGCAGCGGCAGTTTTGCGTGGACCGCGAAGTAGCGGGTGTCCTGCTCGTTTTGGCTACTGTGAAGCGCTGGGTCGTCGCATACCACGATCAATAATCCGCCTTCAACGCCAGTGTAGGCGAGCGTCATAACGGCGTCTGCGGCTACGTTCAGGCCTACATGTTTCATGGAGGTTAATGCGCGTACACCAGTCATTGATGCGCCGGCGGCAACTTCAGCTGCGACGATCTCGTTTATACTCCATTCCGAGTAGATACCGAGTTCCTTAGAAACAGATGCAATGGTCTCCAAGATTTCTGTAGATGGCGTGCCGGGGTAGGCAGCTGCGACTTTCAGTGACGCCTCGATTGCTCCACGTGCGACTGCTTCGTCTCCGTTAAGTAGGGCGTAACTGCCCGGCTTATCTAAAGCGATCTTGGAAGTCATCGTTCATCCTTTACATTTTACCCTTGCGTAGGTCCACTACACGTTTGGCTTTACCCTCGGTTCTTGGGAGTTCGCCTGACTTAACAATCTGCACATCGGCAGAGATACCTGTGACTACCGAGATTTTTTTGCCTATTTCACGCTTAAGAGCGTTAACATCTAACGCGGGGTTGTTGGCTGCTTTTTCTGTTAATTCAACTTTAACTACGAATGTATCTAGCGCGTCTGGGCGGTCGACTACGATTAGGTACTGGGCTGCGAGTTCAGAGAAGCACATTACAGCATATTCCACCTGTGATGGGAAAACGTTGACGCCTCGGATAATGAGCATGTCGTCGCTTCTGCCTGTTACACGCATCATGCGTGCGTGGGTGCGTCCGCATTTGCAGGTTTGGGTCTCTACCTTGGAGATGTCGCGTGTGCGGTACCTAAGCATCGGCATGCCCTTCTTTGTCAGGGTGGTGAAGACGAGTTCGCCTTCTTCGCCGGGGGCTAATTGTTCACCTGTGTCTGGGTTGATTGTTTCAACTATGAAGTGGTCTTCCCAAACGTGCAGGCCGTCGTGTTCCTCGCATTCGATGGATACGCCGGGGCCGCAGAGTTCAGTTAAACCGTAAATGTCATAGGCGTCAAGGCCTAGTTCTGCTTCGATTCGCTCGCGGATCTTGTTTGACCATGGTTCAGCGCCGAATATGCCTTTTTTTACTTTAAGCTCTTTTTTTGGATCCAAGCCCTCTTTAACCATTGTTTCTGCGAGGTAAACGGCGAAGCTTGGCGTGCAAGCAAGTATTGTGGCGCCGAGGTCTTTCATGAGTTTAATCTGGCGTTCTGTGTTGCCGCCGCTGGCTGGAACCACGCGTGCGCCGAGTTTCTGTACGCCATAGTGCATTCCTAAGCCGCCGGTGAATAAGCCGTAGCCGTAGGATACGTGGATGATGTCTTGCGGTCGGGCGCCTGTTGTGTACATGCATCTGGCCATGAGTTCTGACCACATGTCCATGTCGCTTTTGGTGTAGGAGCCAACTATTGGGTTACCTGTTGTTCCGCTTGAAGCGTGGATCTCCACGATTTCTTCAGGTTTGGTGGTGACCATACCGTATGGGTAGCTGTCTCGTAGGTCACTTTTTAGGGTAAATGGAATCTTTACGATGTCATCTAGGGTTTTGATGTCTTCGGGTTTTAAGCCGACTTCATCAAATTTTCTGCGGTAAAAACTGCTGTTCTCGTAGCAGTATTTAACTTGTTCTTTAAGTTTTTCAAGTTGGGTTTTTTGTATGTCGGTTCGCGGCATAGTTTCGATTTTCTGGTTCCAGTATTTGCCAGCTACCAATTCCTTTTTCCTCTCTCTTACAGACCTAAGTACACTTCTTTAATGTGACTATTAGATAAAAGTTCCCTACTCTTTCCTTCCAATACGATACTGCCTTCCTCTAATACGTAGCCTCTGTCAGCTATGCCTAAGCTGTCATGTATGTTCTGCTCAACCAAAAGTACGGTAACGCCTTCGTCGTTTATTGTTCGAACGGTATCGAGTACTTTCTCCACGATTATAGGCGCCAGCCCCAATGACGGCTCATCTAGAATCAGCATCTGGGGATTAGACATGAGGCTTCGGCAGATAACCAGCATCTGCTGCTCTCCGCCGCTCAGTGTTTGAGCCAGCGCTTTGTCTTTCTTTTTAAGTACTGGGAAAATCTCGTACACTTTTTCTTTTGTCTGCTTGATCTTCGCTTTATCCTTGATTGCGTATGCACCGAGCTGTAGGTTCTGCTCGACAGTCATGTGGGGGAAAATCTCTCGGCCCTCGGGAGTCATAGTGAGTCCTTTTTTAACTATCTCGGAGGTGGCTGTTTTATCGATGTTTTCACCGTTGAATTTGATTGAACCAGTCTGGGGTTTGAGGAAGCCCATGATTGTCTTTACAAGGGTGGTTTTCCCTGCGCCGTTGGGTCCGATGATGCTGACGATTTCTTTCTTTTCAACTTTAAAGCTTACGTTACGCAGAATCTGAACCATTCCGTATGCGGCTGAGATGTTTTCTACTTCAAGCATCACTGTTCGTTCTCTCCGAAGTCGAAGCGTTTTCCTAAATACACTTTTACGACGTTTTCGTCATTGCAGACTGTTTTGGGTGGTCCTTCGCAGATTTTTTCGCCATGCTGCAGCACTATAACTCTATCGCAGGTGCCCATGATTACACGCATGATGTGCTCTACAATTAGGACGGTTACGCCCTGCTTGTTTATGCTTTTGACCAATTCTATGGCTTCGTCGCATTCTTTAGGTGTTAACCCGGTGAGCAACTCGTCGAGTAGGAGCAGCTTTGGGTTTGTAGCCAGCGCTTTCGCCAGTTGGATACGGCGCAACTCAACGACGTTTAGGCTTTTTGCTTTAACGTCGAATTTGTCTTTGCTTAAGCTGACCAGAGCTAAGAGTTCATGTGCGCGGTCCAAGCCCTGTATTTTTTCTGATTTTTTCTTGTTGAAGAGTACACTTGTTAGCACGTTTTCTGTAGCCGTCATCTCGGGGAAGGACTGCACGGTCTGGGCTGTTTTTGTTACTCCCTTCGCGCAGATAACATGTGGCGGCAGCTTTGAGATGTCTTCGCCTGATAGAAGGATCTGTCCAGAATCAGGTTTGTATACGCCGCTGATGAGGTTTAGCAGTGTTGATTTGCCTGAACCGTTAGGCCCCACTATGCCTACTATCTCGCCTTGGTTCACGGTGAAATCTACGTTGTTTAGTGCTTGAAGTCCCCCGAATCGTTTTGATACTCCGCTGCACTTGAGCAAAACAGCCATTCTCCCTATTAGCAAGAAAGTTATCTGAGTTGAAATATAAAGGTTGGTTCCAAACGGCATGTTAACCTTTCTTTTCAGAATGAGGTTAATTGAATTTAGAAATAATTTTGGAACGATATTGATATAATAGTTTTAGTTCAGCAATTCACAGGTTCATCGATTCTATAGCTGTTTAGCTATCTGCTCTATTAGGGGTTCTATACAGAAACCAATAGAGGGGGTCATTATAGAGCACCGTTTTTAGTTAGGTAGGGAGTGGGTCCTCACTCTGAGACGGGTAGGTCCCTGCCTTGGCTGTTTCTTATAGGGTATAGGGAGTAGCTGGCAAAGCCAGAGAACAGCCAACCGCTGGTTCTTTACTTTTAACGCTAAGAGGCAAGTTACGACATACGCGCGCTCTTAAAAGACAGCCCCGTTATAGTACAGTAAACTGTTTGACTGATGGGTATGAGATTATTATCCTCCGTTATGGTGCGGCTGCTTGGGGCACAACCATTTGAGGTGCCGGCGCTTGACGCTTTAGCGGAGCATATGAGGGCTGCGTCTATCCTCAAAAAAGACCGGTTTCACCGTTACTATAAATCGAGCATTCTTCCTATTCCCTGCTTGGCTTATTCTGATGCGCTTGTCTTTAACGAGAACTATCTTCAGATGCTATCAGCCGATGGGGTTTTGGCTGTTGGCGCCCACGAGTTTAACCATATAGCAAAGAAGCACATCGTAAAGAGGTTGCCGCGGACGGTTCTTCCATCTGCTGTGCTTGCTGCTGTGGTGGGTTACATAGTTTCTAATTCTGCCTCGCTTCTTCTCGCCGCATTGGCTGTGGGTTTGTCGTTCTTTGCGTTCTTACTTGGTTCGTATTATGCTAACGCTAAATATTTAAGAAAACAAGAAACTGAATCGGACCTCAGCGCCGTCGAATACGTTAATGGCGCCGCCATGATATCTGCATTGGCGATTCCCGCCCACAAAAAACAGGTTGGCTCACTAAATTATTACCCCATATCCATCCAACAATAGAGCAGAGAATACACGATATTCAAGCGGCGATGGGCAGTGGAAACTCGTTTAACGTTACTGTTACATACGGTGATGGCACTATAGGCAGTAGCTAAACCCGAAGAAGTTGCCTTTTTGTCTGCTCTGCTTGCAGAAGACGCTTTAACCAGCTGCGTTGGTTGTACTGTCGCCACAACCAATCTGCAACCCAAACCGACTGCCGAACTAAAAAAGGAGGTTCTGTAAAAAGTTGTAGAAGATGAAGTAGCAGGGCGGTGTTCTCGTCTTCTTCTAATTTAAAAAATAAAGTATAGAAAACAGCTAATGTCCATGGCCCTCAATCATCTTATACACATGGGAAATTCCCGGAAAAAGCGCAGTTAAGCATTCGCTGACGGCTTTCGGGCTACCCGGAAGGTTAACAATAACGGTTTTACCTCTAACGCCGCAGACGCCACGTGATAGCATGGAAAGCGGTGTTCGCTTCTGTCCGTAAGCTCGGATTGCTTCGGAGACGCCCCTGACTTCTCGTTCGATTACTTTCTGTGTGGCTTCTGTGGTTACGTCTCTTGGTCCAAGGCCGGTTCCGCCGCAGGTAACGATGAGGTCGACTTTTTGGCTGTCGCAGAGCTGCTTTAATTCTGCTTGGATCAGAGCTGCATCGTCCGGAAGTATCTTGTAGTGCTCCACTGCAAAACCGTTCTGCTGAATTAATTCAGTGGCTACTTTTCCGGTTTTATCCTGCCGCTCACCCTTTGAAGCTGAATCGCTGACCACAACTACAGCAGCTTTAAGCGCTTTAGTGTATTTTTCTTGGAAGCTTTTCAGTCCACCGCTTTTCTTAATGAGTGTGACTTGACCGATTGACATCGATTCGTCAACTGGTTTTAGCATGTCATAGACTGTTAGGGCGGCTACTGAGGCTGCTGTGAGCGCTTCCATTTCGACGCCGGTTTTCCAGACGGTTTTTACGTAAGTTTGGACTTCGATAGTTGACTCTTTTAGGTTGACATCGATTTTGATGTAGTCGATTGGGATTGGGTGACAGTAAGGGATTATTTCAGAGGTTTTTTTAGCAGCCATCGTCGCGGCGATTCTTGCGTTTTCAACGATGTCGCCTTTGGGTGATTTTCCCTCTTTGACCAGCTTTATAGTTGCTGCACTAACGTGGACAGTTGCCTGCGCGTAAGCTTCACGCAGAGTCTCTTGCTTGTCAGCTACATCAAACATTCCCATTACTTGGTACTCTCCAGTTTCACGCCTTTAACCCACCTAGAGCCCGAACCTGATATTTCTTTCTTCCACAGAGGCACCGTCTTTTTGATTGTGTCGATGGCGTATTGGCATGCTTCGAATGCTTCTTTTCTGTGTTCTGCTGAGACGGCGATGGCTACGCTGACTTCCCCGACTTGCATGGTGCCGACGCGGTGGATTGCAACGAATTTTTTGAGTTTCCAGCGCCTTATTGCTTCGTCTTCAATTTCTTTGAGGGCTGCCTCCGCCATTTCTGTGTATACTTCATAGTACATTTCCGAGACTTGGCTGGTTTCGTCGCTGTGGTCGCGGACGGTGCCGAGGAAGAGAACCGTTGCGCCTGAACCGTCGTCTGCTACGCTATCTGTTACTGCTGATACGTCGATTGGGTCCTGGGTTATCTTGATCAACTGTGTTTAGCCTCCTGAAACAAGTGGCAACAATGCCAATTCATCTGTTGATGTTACTGTTGCTGTGTCATCGGCGACTTTTCTGTTTACAGCCACAACAAGGTAGCCTGCGCCTGAAACTAACGCGGGGTAAACTGTATAGAGGGTGCTTTTTAGTTCAGTTACCGTTATAGGCTCATGATTAAAGGTGACTTCGGCTTCCTTTTGCCCTACTGCTTCGCGGGTTGACCCAAATAGCTTGATTTTGAATTTCACGTGTTAGCCTCCTATTGTGTTCATCTTGTTTAAGCCGGCGTTAAGATTTTTGCTTCGTATTATACCGACTACGCCCTCGGGTTTCATGCGGTAGCACTCAGCTATGTACGCCTCTATTTCCTTATCTAATTTGCCGCCCCGCAACAGCGCCTTGACGTCATATGTGGGCTGCTCAAAGAGGCAAGTTAAGAATTTACCGTCCGAAGTCAATCGGACACGGTCGCAGGCGCTGCAGAAGGGTTCACTCATTGAAGGAATAAAACCCACCACCCCCTTGCCGCCTTTAAACGTGTAAAGCCGGGCGGGGTCTGATGGATTATTGTTTTGCGGCTCGAGCTCCGCCACGTTTCTTGTTATCCTCTCTATCATTTCATGCTTCGGCACTACAGCAGACGGATCCCATATTCGTGAGCCATCCAGAGGCATAAACTCGATAAATCGGACAGTGAAACCTTCATTTAGAGCGAGTTTGGCGAAGTCTTCGATTTCACTTTCGTTGTGACCTCTCATTACTACAGTGTTGATTTTTACTTCAAAACCCGCATCCTTCGCATCCTCAAGTGAAGCCCGTACGCTTTTGAAGCCGTCGATCCCAGTAATTGCTTTAAACCTATCCTGATTTAATGTGTCGAGGCTGACGTTAACGCTCCGTAGCCCTGCGTCTTTGAGCAGGTCTACTTTTTCGCCGAGCAGCAGACCGTTGGTTGTTAAACTTAGTTTTTTTAATCCCTCTATCTTGCCAAGTGAACTGATTAAAGTCTCGATTTGGGGTCTGACCAACGGTTCGCCGCCAGTGACTCTGATCTTTTCTATGCCTAAGCCGACGAAGATTTTGGCCAGCCGCGTTATCTCTTCGTAGCTGAGTATTTCGCTTCTTGGTCGCCAAGAGAATTCTTTCTGGGGCATGCAGTAGATGCAGCGCATGTTACATCGGTCGGTGACAGAAATGCGCAGCTTGTGCGGCGTGCGATTAAAGCCATCGGTTAGTCTACTGCCAGCCATAGATACGTCTCCTTAAACTCCAGACGCGGCACTTTCTAATGCTCTTAGTAGGAGGACCTCAACTTTTTGGCCCTTCACAAGTCGGTTTTTACTCACTATTACTACTCCATCTGAGCCTGTGAGTGTGCGCTGTATACTTGCGGCGGCTGCACTTACCGGTTCAGCTAAGTACTGCAACTCGCCCTTTTTGTTGGCGGCTACGTTGATTTTTACACGCAGGAAAGTTTGCATACCGCTGTGCAGTTTGATTCCAGACGCCATTTTCGCGGTTAATTTCGCTTCTGGCAAGCCACTGGTGCCAAGCATTCTATGGAATAATGGTCTGCCGAATGTGTAGAACGCAAAGTATGATGCTACTGGGTAGCCGGGGGTTGAAATAACTGGTTTCCCGTTAACTATAGACAGCGCTGTCGGGGAACCTGGACGCATCGCGACACCATGGATTACTACGCCGGGCTTACCTGCCCGGTTTACAACGTCAGGAACATAGTCTTTCTCGCCGACAGATGAGCCGCCGGACATTACTACCACGTCATACTGCAGCGCCTGCTTAAGCGCGGCTTCGATTGTGGCTTCGTCGTCTTTGCAGATGCCCAAGTTGACTGCTTCGCCGCCGGCTTCAGCTATTAAGCCTTGGAGCATGTAACGGTTGCTATCATAGAGGACCACATCTGTTTTCAGTTCAGAGCCGGGCTCAACGAGTTCGCTTCCCGTTGAGAAAACTGCTACTTTGGGTTTGCGTAGGACCTTTACGGTTTTGGCGCCGACGGAAGCGATTAAGCCGATGTCTTGTGGCCTAAGCCAGGTACCGCGTTGAAGTATAATTTTGCCTTTCTGTATGTCCTCGCCTTTTACTGCAACGTTCTTGCCGCGTTCGATTTCTTTGAAAATCTGCACCTTTTTTACGGTGGCGTCTTCTCGTGTGTATTCTACCATGACTACGGCGTCTGCGCCTGCGGGGATTCTTGCGCCTGTGGCTACTGCGACGGTTTGGCCGGAGCAGATTTTGTAGGTTGCGGCGTCGCCGGCGTAGGTTCTGCCCAGCACTTCAAGAGTGACTGGCTGTTTTTGTGTGGCGCCTTTGGTGTCGCTTGCTATAACGGCGTAGCCATCCATCGCTGAACGGTTGAAGGGGGGTATGTCGATTGGGGCGGTGAAGTCTTCGGCTAAGACTCTGTTTACTGCTTCCAGCAAACTGACTAGTTCATGCTTTTGGGTTGGGGTGCAGTTTTTTTGGTATGCGGATAGGAACTGCTCGATGGCCTCGGTTACTGTCGTGTATTTTTTGAATATTTTATAGCTGGACCGTTTATCGCACTTGAGGTTTGAGATTTTAGGTTCCTCCGCTTTTAGGTTAAGAGGTTACGATGTTATTATTTAATAATATCCCCTGTTGGGAGAATAATAAATGTTCTAGACTACAGTTAGCCTAAAATGATTAGAACAATTGCACAATAAGGAGAATATCCAGCGTTTAGACCTAGGCCACTAAGGCATCAAGGTTGTATGCGGTAGCTAACTTATCGCGTCACTATCACTGGACAAGGAGCCTTCTCTAGTACGCCATGACTGACGCTGCCCAGTAGCAGTTCCTCGAATTTGCTTAGTCCCCTTGCGCCGACAATGATTAATTCAGAGCCCGTGTCCTTGGCTGTTTTTACTATTTGGTCAACGACATTGCCCTGAAGCAGAACAGTGTTAACGGCGATTCCGGCGTCTTGTACTATTTTTTGAGCTTCATTTAGAGGTTTATTCTGCTCTACGCGGCCATTCGATGCTGTTGCTGCCGATGGATTTGTTTGGACGTTTAGTAACGTAATGGTTCCATCGGTCATTTTTGCGAGGTTTATAGCTTCTTGCAGAGCACGTTTAGAATGCTCAGAGCCATCTACTGGTACCAGTATTTTTTGATACACGATTGCACCAGCTTCTTACTCGGTTGAATTACTTTATAATTTTTTCTATGCAACTTAAAAATACAACAAGCGATAACTTCTTTAGCAAACCCCAAAAAAGTGTCATTAACTGTATTAGGTTATGTGTAGAGTTATGCTTAAGGCAAGTAGAGACGTTAAGTAGATAACAGCGTAAAGGGACATGTGGAATGAAGATTCTAGTCTGTGGCAAAGGCGGCAGCGGCAAAAGCACAATCACCGCTGTACTAGCAAAAAACTTGATTGACAGCGGCTACCGCGTCTTAGTCGTTGACGCTGACGAATCAAACTTTGGCTTAAGCGCACAACTTGGCCTCGCAGACCCCAAGGAACTAATGGAGCAAATCGGCGGAAAAACCGAGCTAAAAAGCAGGATGGGAAGAGTCAAAGGCGACGGACACAAAGCACCAGTTTTTAGTGAAGTCTGGCGAATTGAGGGTATACCCCACGATATACTCTCAGAGAAAGGTAACCTGTACCTGCTACGGATCGGAAAAGTCAAGCATTATGGTGAAGGCTGCGCTTGCCCCATGGGTGTACTCTCTAAGGATTTCCTGATGCACCTATCTCTGGCGCCAAAGGACTTTGCGATTATCGATACCGAGGCAGGTGTGGAGCAACTTGGCCGCGGAGTAGCTGAGGGCGTAGACCTGATACTGGCAGTAATCGATCCGTCCTTTGAATCGATCAAGCTATCAGAGAAAATCTCAGCCATGGCTAAAGAAAGCAACAAACCATGCTATTTTATCATCAACCGAGCGGAAGGCATTACCGCAGAGAAAATCGCCGCTAAAATCGGTAAAGCACAGGTTGTCGGCGTTTTACCTTTCAGCGCGTCCGTGCAGGAGAAGGGGTTGGCGGGTGACGTTCTTGATGCGAGATCGCTTGATGTTTCGTCTGTCACTAGCTTTGTCTTGCGTTTGCTTGACAAGAAAAAAGCAAATGCGTAAGAGCGGTTAGGGTTTCCAATTTCGGCATTTATCTGTGAAGGTCTGTGCTATCGTGGGGTCTTGGGCAAACTGGATATGCATGTAGGAAGCGATAGTGCTGTTTTTTATCCAGCCGTCTTTTTTGTCTTTGATTCCTTCGCCCATCAGCATGTGGTAGGCGAATTTTGCGTCTGGCGGGATGTCGGTGATTAAGGAGTTGTGGAATTCGTGTCCATGGATGACTGCGTCGGGTCCGCTTAGAATGTTTGGGTTGATGACTTGGGCTTGGCTGTAAGTGACAAGTGTACTATTGGTCATATGGGTGTTTCCGTCGAGTGCCCCAACCATCTGGTAGCTTTTGCCGTCGAAGTCCGATACGGTTTTTGTGAGGTACATGAGGCCTGCGCATTCAGCGTATACGGGCATGCCGCTGTCGATGGCTTGCAGGATCGATTGACGCATGGTTTGGTTGGCTTCAAGTTGCTCAAGGAACATTTCTGGGAAGCCTCCGCCGATGTATAATCCGCAGATGCCCTTTGGGAGGGTTTTGTCATGGATGAGGCTGAAGCGGATGATTTCTGCGCCGAGGGTGCTTAGCAGGTTCAGGTTGGACGGGTAATAGAAGTTGAAGGCTTCGTCGAATGCCACTGCGATTCTGACTTTTGCCTTCTGTATTTTCTGTTTAACTTTCTTTACTTTAGCCTTGGGAAGTGGCCCCGCTAATTTGGCTAACTCATAGATTTGGTTGATGTTGAGTCTCTGTTGGATGAAGTTAACGATTTCTTGGTAAACGGACGCCTCGTTTTTCTCCGGTGTCGGAATCAAGCCCAGATGCCTCTCAGGCATGGTGATTTTCTTGTTTACTGGCAGCCACCCGACCACTGGCAATCCTACTTTTTCGATGGCGTCCATACACCAATTAGCGTGAACTTCGCCGGCTACGTTGTTGAGGATTACTCCGGCTACTTTGACTTTTGGGTCGAAGTTTTTGAATCCGGCTGCTATGGCTGCGGCGCTTCTCACCATGCATTTAACGTCGATTACGAGGATGACTGGGCAGTTTAGTAGTTTAGCTATTTGGCTGGTGCTTCCTGTTTCGTCTACTCCGCTTAATCCGTCGAAGAGTCCCATGACGCCTTCGATTACTGCTACGTCGGCGTCTTTGGTGTTTTGGTTGAATACTTCAAGGATTTGGCTCTGCGGAACCAGCCATGTGTCTAGGCTTTCGCTTAAGCGTCCAGTTACGGCGGTGTGGTAGCTTGGGTCAATGTAGTCTGGCCCGACTTTAAAGCCCTGCACGGTGTAGCCTGCGTTTTTCAGTGCGCCCATTAAACCTGTGGATATGGTTGTTTTGCCTGCGCCGCTGTGTGTGCCTGCAATGATTATTCGTGGGATGCCCATTTTTGTTCGCCGCTGTATGGAGTATACTTTTGGGGGGGTTTGTTTTATGTGTTTGGTGAAGCTAAAAATGGGTGTGTTGTTTGCTAAGCGGCTGGCGCAGGCGGAATCGCTATGGCGTTAGTATAGGAAGAATATTTCTGCGCCCCTGTGACGTTGATTGTATTTCTGGACGATTTGTTCTCCGAATTCGCGGGTGCAGACTGGGGTGTGCTGGCAGTTTTGGCAGCAAAGCGGCAGAATCAGCGAGAGCGCACTGTCTCCGATGAAGTATCCAACAGTTAGGCGGCAGCGGGTTTGGGATTCAACGTTTGCAATGCCGAATACTGCATCTTCAGGTTTGTAGCGGCTTATGTACTCCAAACTTTGGCACCATCCTTGTTGATTAACCATATTCGGGGATTTGATGAATAAAAGATCGTGTGACTGTGATGTTGTAGCAACAAAGGTGACTGTAATTGGCGGGTCCGACGGGAATTGAACCCGCGACCTAAGGATTAAGAGTCCTCCGCTCTAGCCTGACTGAGCCACGGACCCGCAAGTGCGCTCTAAAATGGTTCCACAGCCAAATATAGAGATTGCGGTTCACAAGCTGAAAACTCGTTAATACTTAGGTTCAGCCAAGTCCTTTCATCGCAGTTTAGCTTATAATATTTTATTGCTTGGGTTGGTTGATAAGTGGATTAATACTACTCTAACAAATAGTGATATGTGATGGCTGAACTTAAGACAGTAAAAATTAGCAGAGAACAACGCTGAAATTAAGCGCTATCGCAAGCGAATTGCAAGCGGAAAGGAAACGTCCCGTATCCATCGACGAAGCGGTAAAGTACCTCATACATCGGAGCAAAAAAGGAAAAACGATTTTGGACCTCACTGGTTCTTGGAGTATGACTGAAGAGGAAGCAGGCAAACTTAAAGCGTCCATAGGTAAGGCGTGGGAAACATGGAAAACGTAAAGACAATTTTCAAGCAATCGACATAGCCGCAAGTGGTTTATCCATCTTCCCTAAACAGCCAGAGCGGCCAAAAAAGGAGCCACATATACGCCATATTAGAACAGCAGATCTTGCAGGTTAAGAGGTACTCCTATCAATACTATCGACATAGCCCCCTCTTTTAATGTAAAAAAATAGCATATGTGAATTGTTTTATCGGATTACTTTCAATGGAAAGATCCAGACTTTACCGAGGTGTTAAAGAAAAAATTTTCAAGCGTCACCCTTTTATTTGCCGCCTCGCCATCTTTTTGTGGTGAACTTTTTTGTCTGCTTCTCTTAACGTTGAAAGCGGCTGGAACTTCCGCACGCTGGAAAAGCGCCTTGTTGCAGTGAAGAGTAAAGCCGAGAACGTCGGCAAAATCGCTGTCCAAGACGTCCTGACGAATTTAATGTTCACGGTTGAGGTGCACAAAGACGTTTCCGCTATGCCCATCACGGAGTTATCGGCGGGAAAAGAGTACCTGCTAAACCTAAAAGTCCTGACATCCAAAAACCTCGACGACGTGAAGGCAGATGCAATCAGCTTCTTCCAAGCAGTCGACATCGAGCAATCAATGGATGACTACATCAAAGCGTACTGGCTCTACCCAAGCAAAATCCGCTTCCAGCTAGTCGAAGCCGAACAACCAACATAGCGCCCTTTAGCGGAGCACCATGTTAACGAACCTGTTTGGATCAAAAAGCTCAAGATCCTTATACGACTGACCCACACCGATAAACAGAATCGGCTTCTGAGTCGTAAACGTCACACTTAACGCGGAGCCGCCTTTCACGTCGGCATCCACTTTCGTGAGAATGGTTGCGTCGATTCCGACAGCTTTGTTGAATTCCTCAGCCTGCATAACTGCATCGTTACCGATAAGCGAATCCACAGTGAATACCGTCAAATCAGGCTTCACAACCCGCTTAACTTTGCAGAGTTCATTCATCAAGTTCTGGTTAGTCTGCATACGACCGGCAGTATCAATCAAAACCACGTTGATCCCATGCGCCTTAGCGTGACTAACAGCGTCAAAGGCAACAGCCGCCGGATCACCACCATACGTACTCTTGATAACTCGCACACCTAAACGACGTGCATGCTCCTCTAGCTGCTCAATGGAACCCGCACGGTAAGTGTCTGCGCCAGCAAGCACAACCGAGTAACCTTTATCCTGGAAGAACTTGGCGACTTTCGCGATCGTAGTCGTTTTCCCGGTGCCGTTGATGCCGACAAACATCAGCGTCAAAGGCTCCTTCTTCGCCCTACGCTCCTGCGCCTTCTGCAGCAAATCAATGCTGTCCTTAGTTAACATGACTTCAAGCAGCACCTGACGCAGATTCTCATCAACCAGCTTCGTACGGTCATCAAGACGCTTAACTTGAACGCCGTCTAGCCGCTTGACGAGGTCATCGCAGATTTTGTCTGCAACCGGAAAAGCCACATCGTTCTCGGCTAAACTCATTTTAAAATCGGATAAAATTGGTGTTAAACTTTCAGCTTTAAGTTCGGTGGTAGTTACCTTAGTAACTAAGCCTTTGAAACCGGACTTAAGCTTATCAAACATTATCTTTACTGTTTCCCTGCTCTTTGAGCCAGCATCGACTCAAGTCGGTTTCTGCCAGATGCTATGCGTTCGGCGATTTGGCTGAACTGCTGCTGAGCAGAAGTCATGGTCTTTTCTAGCTCGTCTAGGCGTTCTTTAAGGGTTACTTTGGCGTCAGTAAGGTTCTTTTCCACGGAGACTCCTGAACCCATGTTAATGAGTATTTTGTCGGAGTCAGCGAGTTTAACTTTAACGTATGAGCTTCCACCGATTGGGACAAGCATTTCAGTGTTCTCTTTCTCTTTCTCGATGCCGTCGAGTGTAGCGTTGGCGTATGATAAGTCAGTGAGGGCTGCATTCACCATGCTTATGCGTTGCTGTAGTGCTTCAGCTGTCTGCTCGAGATAACGCATTTCCATGCTGAGTCTACGGAGTTCTTCTTCGGATGGAGCTCTCTGAGCCAATTTATTCTTCTCCGGTTACTACTTTTTTAACGACCGGATCCTCAATTTCGTCAGCTTTAAGCTCTTTTGTGCTGATGATTTTAATGTGGCAACGGCGGACACGGTGTCTGCTACCTATGTCAGCGTATATTTTCTCAACAGCATGCTCGCTTTTGTCTGCTATGACTTCGCGTGCGAATGGAGTCTTAAGTTCTGGCTTGTTGATTTCACCGGTTACTTTGAAAGCTTTCATGATTTCTCTTCCTGCACAACATCCAGTGCATTCCCAATTATAAACATCTCGGGTCCAGTTGTCATAGAACCAGCTACTGCTGCTTGACTATTAGCGATTAAGCCTGTACCAACGTATGGGATACCGCAGTTTATGGTGCCGACTTCCACTGGGACTTTTAGTGCGCTCTCTAAGATTTTCTTTTCTTCTTCTTTAAGCATCGGATGGGCTAAAACGCCCTTGTTGGTTACACATGCAAGTGAACCGACGTATGGCAACGCGGCGATTTCAGTTGGCACCACTTCGACGCCCAGCGTGTCTGAGATAATTTTTAAATCGTTGGGTTTGAAGCGGGGATCAACCGCTGCGCCTTTATCGTTGCAAAGGACTAGGTTGCCGTATGCAGTTTTCTTGGTTTCCATAACTGTAATGTTGCCCTTGTAGACGGCTTTTATACGCTCTAACTCTTCGGCGCGTACAGAGTGAGGGAGTAGCATGCCGTTGGAGTTGGCGCATACAAACGAACCGACTAGGACTGAACCTGCGACTGATGTGTAGATTAAGTCCGCTTTGAGCCAGGTTGCGAATTCCTGTGCTTTATCCTGCGGAACCATGACTGGAATAACCACGACGTTCTCAGTCGCAATTGAGTAGACGCCGATGCTTGGGCTTCCAACAATGCTGGATAAGTAAACAGTCAAAATTGATTTCTCCTGAAACGATTATCGATTAGCGGAAATTGTCATGCAATCACCCTTTTTTAGATTGCGGTGAAGACAAAAGAATGAAATGTGGTTAACCAGTTTTTCGCATATCCAACGGAACCTTTACGATAAATGAGGTGCCGTCTCCCGGTTGACTTTCAAAAGTCGCAGTGCCTTTTAGGGCTTCTGTTAGACGTTTAACTACGGCTAATCCGAGTCCTTGGCCTTTGGCTTTTGTAGTGAATAGCGGCTGGAAAATATTTGGTTTGACATCGTCAGGTATGCCTGGACCTGTGTCTTTTACTGCTATTGATACATGTTCATCGGTGTAATCTGTTCGTATCGTTAATTTTCCCCCGTTTGGCATAGCCTGCAAAGCGTTGGATACAAGGTTAACAAGGATACGTTTGAGGTACAATGGATCACTATAGATTTTTATTTTATCCCTTAAATCCAAGTTAACGGCAGTGGATTGGGGGATTACTATACTTAAAAGCGATTCTTTGATGGTTGAAGCCAACTCAATGGGTTGCGGTTTAGGCGTTAATGGTTTAGTGAAGTCCTGTAGATCAGCTACGATTTTGTTAATGTAGAAAGTCTGTTCCTCAATCATCTGTACAGAGTCTTTCAAAGCATTCCTTGCTGCACCCTCAGGTAACCCTTCAAGTTCCTCACGTGCCAGATACAATTCGCTTACTATGGACTGCAGCGGATTGCGTATATCATGGCCTACCATGCTTGCGGTTTGTCCTATAGCTGCAAGTCGTTCTTTGTCTTTAAGCTGGTTTGTTCGTTCCCGGACTGTGGCTTCTAAGTCCTGAGTGTACTGTTTAAGATCATCTTCCATATGTAAAGAGAGGTCCGTAACGACAATGAATACTGTAGTTTTTTCTTCAGTCCTTAAAGAGCTGGCTGATACAAACGCGGGTACAATCTTGTTCGCTTTTGCTTTGAAAGTTATCTCTTTGGAAATTGAGCGTTTGCCTTGGCGGCACGCTTCGATAAGCTGCCTGAAGTTCCCAAGATGCTCAGGAGCAACTACTTCTTCAATGTTGCTACCCATGAGTCTGTCCAGAGGAACCTGCACCATCTGCGCGAAGCCTTTATTGCAGTAAAGAACAGTGTTGTCCTCACATAACATCACTGCACCTTCACGCATTTCCTCAATTAATAAACGGTAAGGGGTTTCTGCCCCACTCAATGTATAGGTACGTGGACCTTCCGGCGTGTTAATGACTAAAGCATCAACTTCGCCCTGCCGTATTGCCCTTAAGGTCTCTTGGGCTTCGATTAGCTGGTCTCGTAGGGCTTGGTTTTCTGATAGCAAAGATTCTTTTTTGTTTTCAGTTATCATTGATTTTACGGCTCACCCTTTCGCTTTCTTTCTTAGGGACAATATCGAGTCCCACGAGGATGCGGTCTTCGTTTGACATATCACCGATGAACTTTCGAAGCGGCAGTGGCAGCTTTTTGATGAGGGTTGGGGCAGCGATTAACTGTTCGGTTTTTGCATAATCAGGTTGCTGGTAGATGTCAATAACTTCCAGTTCGCATCTGCCCTTCAAGTGCTCGTTGCAGATTTTTTTGACGTTATCTATGGCACGGAGTGACTTTGGAGTCATGCCAGTAACGTACAAACGGAGAATGTAGCGTTCTTGGTTTTCATCTTTTAGAGCTTTTTCGAATTCAGCGGTTACATCAGCAGGATCTTTTTTCGGCATTATCGGCAAACATCCTTGGGATCTAAATATTCTCCATTTGATGAGGAAGGATATCTAAGCCTACTAGAACCTTCTCTGTGTTTGAAAGGTCCCCGATTATTCTTCTAATCGGTTCAGGTAGCTTACGTACTAAAGTAGGTATAGCAAGAATTTGGTCTCCTGCAGCTAATCTGGGATTTTTTATTAAATCAATTACTTCTATGTGGCATTTGCCCTTCAGGTGCTCGTCACATAGTTTTTTTAGGTTCGAGAAGGCTGCTTGAGACTTCGGCGTTTGACCAGCGACGTAAAGGCGTAGATTCCAAAAATCACCTTCGCTCTGGGCATTTTGAGTGCTCATAAAATCACCATAAATATCCGTCCTATCCTTTAATTGTTTTTTCCTGGGAACCTCTTGCCTTAGACATTCTGGCGCGATTTTGAGATAAGATTGATTCACGCTCTTTTGATTGCAAAATTAGCTGTTTGATTTCTTCAGCTTTAGCTTCATACTCAGCAGTTATCGCTGCCACCTGCGCCTCCATGATCTTCCGTCTACGATCCAAATCACGGGAAAACCGTTCAATTTCTTCCCGCCGAAGGGTTTTTTCCGCTTGCTCCTTCTCTTCTTGAGCAGCACGCGCCGAACCAGTGAGTACACCAGAAGGTCCTGCATAAACGTCTATGATGTCAACACCTTTGTTAGTCAGCAAGAATTCACGAATCTGGTTAGAGTGCGGCATGCCTCTCGATTTAAGAACATAAATACCTCTGTTACGTTCACCAGCTATTTCTATATCTCTAACCAGCAACCAAGTATCCATAACTGAGGAAACTTCAGTCTCTGTGGCCTCCAATCGTTCATGAGTGAGGTTTGTAAATACAGCCGTGATCTGCTTGCTTTTCAGATAATCGATTAACCGCGTAAGCATAGACCGGACATCAGATGACTCGCCCACATTAATCAAGTTACTAATAGGGTCGACAATAACAGCGTTCGGCTTAAAATCATCGATTTGACGCTGCATAGTTACCAGATGAGTTTCTAAACCATATAGTGACGCTCTAGCAGAGTGAATTTTAAGGCGTCCCTTGTCAAGCCATTGCTGCAAATTTAATCCTACCGAACTCATGTTTCTAACTATCTGATCAGGCGACTCTTCAAACGCGAAGTATAGAACGCGTTCGCCTCTTCGACAAGTGGCATCAGCAAAGTGAGCGGCAATTGTGCTTTTCCCAGTGCCCGCACTTCCAGTAACTAAGATGCTGCTGCCACGGTAGAAGCCTTTGCCGCCAAGCATCATGTCGAGTCTTGGTATACCGCTTGATATACGTTCGTTTGATACCTTATAGTCGAGTGCTAAGGATGTGATGGGCATTATGGAGATACCGTGCTCGTCAATTAGGAAGGGATACTCGTTGGTGCCATGCCTTGAGCCACGATACTTTACTATTCTCAGGCGCCTAGTAGAAATCTGGCCTGTGACGCGGTTATCGAGTAAAATAACGCAGTCTGAAACATATTCTTCTAAACCGTAGCGAGTTAACTCGTTGGATCCCCGCTCGGCTGTTATGATTGCTGTTACACCTTTATCTTTTAACCAACGGAATAATCTGCGAAGTTCAGCGCGCAATATCGCCTGATTCTTCAAACCCGCAAAAAGCGACTCAATCGTATCCAAAACAACCCGCTTGGCCCCAATTGAGTCAATTGCGTAACCTATACGGATGAATAAACCTTCAAGGTCATATTCGCCTGTTTCTTCAATTTCACTTCTTTCAACGCGTACAAAGTCAATAATTAACTTTTTTTCTTTAATCAGTTCTTCAATTTCAAATCCAAGTGAAGCAACGTTTTTCGCTAGCTCATCAGATGTCTCCTCAAAAGCCATGAAAACGCCTGACTCACCGAATTCTATGGCGCCTCTGACTAGAAATTCCATGGACATCAGGGTTTTGCCGCTTCCTGCGCCGCCAGCTATTAGGGTTGAGCGTCCTTTTGGTAGTCCGCCGAAGGTTATTTCGTCTAATCCTCTGATTCCTGTTGGGGCTTTTGGTAATTCCTCTGTGGATTTTATGGTCGTATGCTGCATTTAGTGTTCAACTCCAAGATAAAAAACTGAATAGAAAGCTCGCCCATCGACATCTACTTCAATCCTAGTTTTAATATAATACTTTCGGTGTTTGACAGATCGCCTATTAAGGTACGTTCAGGCAATGGACGCCTCAGTATTGTTGTGGGGTTAGCGGTTATTTGGTTATCTGAGGCTGCTTTTGGGTTTAAAATTAAATCGTAGACTGTTATCATGCATTCGCCATTAAGGTGCTCTTTGCAGAATTTTTTCAGGTTGGCGTATGCAAAACGGGCTTTTAGCGTTCCGTCGACAATATAGAGGTCAAACTCCCATGTAGAAGACTGAGCCAAACGTGTGTTTCCTTCTTATTGGTAGTGAACCCTAAAGACAGATAAAACTTTGCACAAAATAACTAAGGCGTCGGTGCTGGGTCAACTTATAAAAAGTCTACATAGTATTTTGGTTATTACTAAAAGTTAACGTTCAATCGTTTCTAAGTTATATTAGAAAATGAAATGAAAATGTTGAAATGGGAAAAGATTGGTTTTACTGGTTTTCTGCCAGATAAACAGTGACGTTGCCGTCTTTGTCTTTGGTTACGCGTGTCTTAATCTTGCGTGGTGGCTTCTCAATTCCGCGTCCCCAGATCTTCTCATTAATTTCTTGGCTAATGATCAACTGTGGAAGCTCTTCTTCCTCTTCTTCTTCGCTGACCTTCATGCTCATTTTCATGTGTTTAACGATGAAGATTTTGACTAACTGCATGGCGCGTGGAGCGCGTTTCTTTGGTGGGCGAATCAAGGCTTTCTGGAGTGGTATGGTGTAGAATCTTTCTTCGACGAATTCTTCGGTTTTCTTTTTCTGTTTTGCTTTGGCTTCTTCGACTGGTGCTTCTGCTGGTGTTGCTTCTGCGGTTTGTGGCTGTTCTAGTTCTTGTGGTGCTTGTGCTAGTTGGGTTTCTTCTTCCTTTGTTAGTTGTTTGGTTTCTTGTGACATAGTGATTTTTCTCCTATGGCTTTATTTTTGTTGTGCGCCAGTTGCGTCGCTGCTTGGGGTTAGTTCGTACTTTGCCGTCTGTTCGGGCGATTACCCATGTTGGTACGGACTGTGATTCTCTGCCTGCTTTTGCTAACCGAAGCTTTTTCGCGGTTGGTTTTACTCTTGCCATTTTCTATATCCTTCTTATTGTTGTCTCTTTCTTCCTTGATTGAAGCTGTATTAGGATCGATTTTAGCTGCGCATCTTGGAGCGGTATCGGCAGTCTGCCGGCCTGCGCCATTTCGATGAGCTGCAATTCAATTTGCTCGGTGAAGTCTTTTTTAACCATTTTTAGGTTATTTAGTCTTTGCCGGGCTTCAGGCGTTAATATTTTTGCTAGGAGCGCCTGTTTCTGGTTCTCGTATTGTTGTTCTGCTTGAGCTTGCCTCTGCTCGTCGCTTGCGCGGCTCTGCATAGACATAAGCTTACGTTTACGTATTTGCTCAAGCTCGTCATCTGACATATGCTAATTATTCGCCTTGATACTTCTTAAGTTCAGGGACACTCTTGTATAGCTCTTTTGAGAGGTCGCTTGCGACTTCCTGCATGAGCTTGCGGCCTTTGGGTGTTACGATTCTGCCTTTTGGCTTTACAGTTTGAACGAAGCCTGCGCTTTCGAGCTGCTGGAGGGCTTTTCTGATGCCACTTCCGCCTGCTTTGCATGCGTGGTTTTTGTGTACGCCGTTGTTTTTGCGTCCGCCGTAGTCGCTGCGGAGGTTCTCAAGGCCGATTGGGCCGTGAATGTAGACTTTACGCATTATGCTTGCGCTTCTTGTGAACCACCAGTTTGGGTTCTGCGGTTGCTTCTCAACATGAGTGCCTGTCTTTGCGAAGCTAGCCCATGGTAATGGCTGGACTTCGTCAACGTTTTCCCTAAGATACTTTGCTAAACGATCGATGAATTCTGATGCTGGAACGTCATGAGGAGTCGTCAAAGATACTCTATCCTTTAGTTTTTCCTTGCACTAAAACAATGAGGACTAATATAAATATGTCTCTAAAGCTCTGTGCAAACTTTAGTGCTCGCCGCATTTAGTAGCAGCCGCAGCCATGCCAAAGCACTTACAACATTTGGGGTCAGCGCGGGTAGCCGCAACTGGCGCTTTTCCACTTTGAACAGCAAATAAGTGGGTTTGGGGTGTTAAATTGTTTTCCATAAGACGCGCGTTTTAATTTTCAAATTAGAAGAAGAGAGTCACACCCTGCTAGTTCATCTTCTATAACTTTTTGCTAAAGATTGCTTTTCTGAATCAGCAGTTGGGAAGCGTTGCGGTTTGGTTGTGGCGACAGTACAACCAAACTAACACCGTTCAGGACGCAACGCAACTCTAGCAGTTTTTAACAAAAATATAAGAATGCAAGCTACCGATTGAATAAGGCAAGACAAAACAAGGCGGCTCCAATGATTGGAACAGTGAAAATCAAAATAACCGTCCTAAAACGCACAAACCCAACCGAAGTATTCCAAACAAGCCCGGTAACACTAATCGGACCCACAGGACCATGCGACGTATTCCGAGACGGCCAAGAATTCACAGTAGAAAACTTAGTCATGCCCCAAGGCTTCTTCCCCATGGCCTGGATCGCCCTAGTCGGCAACGTCCGACTGCTAAGCTACGGCTGCAACTTCCCCTGGATCAAAGAAGAAGGCGTAACCATAAACTGCTGCACAGACGGCCTAAGACCAGTAATATTCAAAATGGAACGTATCAAGTGAGTGGCCTCCTATAGCGTCAGCATGTGATCACTTCGGCTTCCAAACAAGCCTTGAGGTCAACTGCGATTTTCATCTAGACCCCCTTATTTAAAGGCACAATAAGGCGCTTCTGCTGCTCTCACGGAGACCCCCTCTCCCTATAAAAAGCGGTAAAAGTTGAGGTACCCCCTCTATAGGTGCAGTGCATAGATCGGATATTAGGATGCTAATAGGTTGGTAGTATTCACCTACCCCTCTATAGTTTCAACATAGAACCACTAATAGAGCATATAGGTAAACAGCTATAGAATTCCCTGTTTTACTGAGTGTAACAGCTAATCTACCTCAGCAGCACTTCCGCCCCACAAAAGTGAAAAGGAGTGAATCAAAAACACTCGAATATTAGAAAAATAATGCAGGTACCTGAACTAACCTGTTTTCAAACAGACTGGCGATGTCTTAACTGTAAACCAAGAGAAAAGAAAGGATACGCCAATTATTTGACGCGACCTGTTTTTTGGGTGGCCTCATTGGAAATGGGCAGGAAAGTGTCAACTCGTTTTGTGTTCTGTGTTTTCTTTTTTGCCCCTTCTTTAGGTTTAAACTTTGTATAATCCGTTTTACGAATCAAATCGTTATGTTTAGCTTTTTTCGATGTCACTTCTGGTTGCCTCCAAAGAGTTCAGGTTTGGGAACCTGTTTAGCGTTTACCGTCCAAATATTTGCCCATTCCGCAGTCCCCGCATCTCACTTCTTTCTCTGAGCGCTCAATACTGCTGCTTCCGCAATAAGGGCAAACGTTCGAAAATTCTTTAGACATAATAAATCATATTCTCCAGAGTAACCATAGCGGCATGTCTTGCTGTTAAAGATGTGGGTAACTATTGTAGAATTAATAACACGAGGACGACGAGAAAAAACTGGGCGGGCTTGCGGACCCTAAGTAACTTAAATTATGAACGCATAACAGTCTTGGGGCTGAGCCGTATTGAAGAAGGAGCGGATACGCGAAAAGACACTTGCTGACCTAAAAAGGGCTAAGCAGGCCACGTTTGACAATCTGCCCAAAACCGCCGACGCTCCGAAGGCTAAACCCGAGAAATCCATAGTTATCCAGCTTACCCACGCAGCAAAAGAGGATGAACTCGACTTAGCCATCAGTTTCCGCCTGCTGCCCTCACGAATGCACTTCTCCAACCTCCAGCTGGATTTGCACTTCGACGGTGACAAAGTCAACACCTACCGGGTAGCGATTCCTCCTAGCAGGCTGCTTAGCGACGAATTAGAGTTCCCCATCGCGCTGGACATGACGGGGATAAGCGCAGGCGAGCACGTCATTAAAGTCGAACTCTCGGAGAAGTGGATGACAGGCGAAGTGTTGGCGTACGCTTCAGAGTATGTGGTGGTGCAGTATTCGCCGGTTCGTAAAGAAGACCGCTACGTCAAGGTGCCACTGGTACGCAAGATAGACGGCGCGTTCCGTATTGTACTGCCAGAGGAGAAGGAACTCTATGACGCGCTTGAGAAGGGCAACCGAGAGGAAGCAAACGCGAAAAGAGACAAATACTAAAAAAGAAAAAGCTGCAGAGGCCGATTTAGGTTGGCGGCGGAGGCGGCATATTCTGGTATTGGGGCGCTCCAAGGTTCATCTGAGTTACGGGTTTCTCTTGGACTTTTCTGTGGTATATTCTTGCTGCGATGCATAACGCGGCGACAGCGATTGAGAGGTAGAATGGCCAGTTAAGCGACGACTGCACCTTAACCGACACACCCACGCCTACGTCGCCGATTGCTTCCGGCAGACCCATCGTGCCCGGCCCGTTGATTGGCACATTCATGCCGCCCAAATAAGTCGCCGAGAAATACAACGCCAACAAAGCGATGCCGAACAGTATCACTGCGTAGAGCGGTTTCTTGTAGCCGAAGCCCAGAAGCTGCTTAGAGTAGGACCTATTGGGAAACACCGAGTAGATGAGCATTATTACTCCGCCGGCAGTTAGGGTTAACATGCTGCCCAAGGTTAATGCGTAGACAAGCGGCATAGTCAAGATTTTGCCGAACAGCGCCAGGTTGTAGGTGACAGGCGAGAGGCTCATCTGGGCGATCGCTGGGTCGCCGACGGTGAACTGCCACCACGGCACAAACATGGAAACAGCAATCAAGACAAGTGTTAAGACGCCGGCTACCAACGCAACGACGTTAATTTTGCGTTGCACAGATTACCCTTCCAGATTCAGGGGGACGTCGATGGTGATTGGGTCAGGCAGCGTTATGGCGATGCCGTTCACGTCGATAGTGGTGTTTACCATCTGAATACTAATCGACGATTGACCAACATAGTTTTCGATGAAGTAAGCCTCCGCCACGTCGGTCCATACGCCGACCACAACCACTCTTGCGGTGCCGCCCGGCGTTAACGTAACCGGCGGGTTGCTGAGCTCAACTGATACCAATTGATAATTATCCATAGTGCTGTAGACATCAGTGCTAAGAGTGTTTAACGAGAATGTATAGTTCACGTTGTTGGTTACGTCTACAACTACTGTGAATGTGTTAGCGTCGCTATCGATGTCTGCGCTTACGAATTCGGGGATGATCAAGGAGCCTAAGTCGGTTGAGCCACCCTCACTGAGAAAAAGACCGCCGTCGCCGCCTGTGATGAGGCTACCGATTTCGGGGGGAATAACCAGCTCAGTGAGGTTATCCTGATACATCAACGCCACCGCACCTACGGGCGCGACAACCAAGGTTATACTGAGTAAAGTTAGGATTACGCCAACCACTTGCATGAATAATCAACCTTGATAGCCTATGTACCTGTTTGGGTTTTAAGGCTTGTTATTCTCTCAGCGGCACTTAGTTCTGCCTTCATGATTTCGTCGAAGCGCTTACCGAAGCCTGCCCAGTCAGCTTCAGAGAAATAATCCAAACCGAAAGGCGTCAACTGCTCCTCCTCCTTTTACCAGTGCGCATGCATAATATCATAGATGGAAGCAAGCTTGTACTTCCAGACTTCTGTGGCAGCGTTAGCGGTTTTAAGAGTCTCAAAGAGCCGCTTCATGTCACTGTGCTCCACTTCCAATTCAAAAGCTAACCCTCGCATTTCGGAAACCTTCATCATCGCGGGGAAAACCGTTAACTCCTCGGCTTTGTGATGAGCATAAAGTTGAGCCATTAAGTCTTTTAGTGCTTTAACCCTTAAGTCGCCGTCTTTTTCCGTTGTCTTTGCCATTTTCGCAAAAAAGCGCCTGTAAACGTCGTGATCCTGTTTGATAGATTCATCTAAACCCAAAACAACCACCTGAAAATCTAATGTAAAAAGAAGAAAAGAAGGCTATTTATGCCAATTGACACGCTACGGCTTGGCGGCTCTTCTACGCATATAGAGGATGTTCACGGCAAGCAGAACGGCGACCACTGCGAGAAGCGCAATTACTACGGCAGTAGCCCAATCGATACTCAAGGGGACCTGCGGTGTGGGTTCTGTTGGGTTGCTTGTTACTGTCGGGTTTTGGGTGGGCTGCGTTGTGGGTTGAGCGGTAGAGTTTGAATGAGGCTCTGCCGTGGGTGTGAGGGTTGGTAGAGGTGAGGTAGAGGGGATTGGGACGCTGGAGTCAGGGTAAGCCGCCGTGTTCTCGGAGGTTAGGATTGGCGTGTAAGTGACTTTTCCCAAGTTGAAGTCGTCGTTAAAATCATAGATGGATTGATCAATCGCTGAGGTGCTTGTTGTTCCCCACCAGTTGTTGGGTATAGAAATATCCGCTGACTGACCCGAGTAGTCAGTCACCATTTTAACGCTTACCACGTTACCTACGATGTTGTTTCCTGTAACCGTTGGGTTATAGCGGTTAGAAACATAGAGCCCAACTTGGTTATTACGAATAGCGTTGTCCTTAACCGTTAAGGCAGTGTTGAGGTTAGCGAAGTTTGGGCTAAAGATTTGGATACCATAATAGCAGTCCGTTATCAGGTTTTTCTCTACCAGAACGTGGCCACCTCCGCCCCAGCTTCCACCAAACCACAAACCGGCTGCGCCCCCAGATACCTCTGAGGGTTTCGAAATCACATTATTAGAGATGACAACGTTCTCCTGTCCGTTATCTCCATAGAAAGTAATGCGTCCGCCATCAAACGTGTTAGCCGTGATGGTCGGTGACCCCCCGGTTATGCTGAGTGCCGCTTTTATGGTGTTCTTGTAGATTATGGGTGAATCATTCTTGGATTCGATCGTGGTATCGATAACGTTGTTGGCTAATTTCAGCGAGGTATCTATAGTTATGACTGTAGAGTTGATTACCGAGTACTCTATTATTGAACCTGACTGTGACTGCTCATTCCAGCCAGTGCTTAGAGCAGAAAACTGTATACTCGAATATACTGGGGGAGCTATCCAAACCGTGTAGGCTTCTGCACCGTAAATATGAATGGGATTTGCGCTTGTACCCCTTGCACTAAAGACACCGTTTACTTCTATATGACCGCTCTGGGCTTGCGTGTTTATCGTCACACCCGGCTTAACAAGCATGGTGCCATTTACTCGTATGTAGTATCCGTTGAGGTTTACTACGGCGCCGTCTTCAACAGTAACTGTGACTCCGTTTTCGATGAGTACATTTCCAGTTAAATTCCAAGGGCCAGCCTCCCGAGACCAAGTTGCATTCGAGCTTATAATACCGCTTACAGAACTAGAAGCGATTGCACCCTGAAAACCTAAACTGCTGACTATCGATAAACTGATTAGGACTGCAATAAGAAATAGAGCCGATTTCTTCATGATCACATGCTGAGTACTGGTTGCTTATACAGTTTGGCTGTTTAAGGAAAAATAAGTAATAAAAGAAGCTTAGGGAGAAGTCGAATCAGGCTCATCTGCCTCTTCGGGCTCTGGCACCTTGGCCTCTTGAGCCTTCGGAACTTGCCCATCAGTTCGGCGTTTCCTAAACAAAATAAACACGTGACCGCGAACTTCAACCAGCGCCGCCTCCGTTGCATTAGCTGCTTTCTTGGCGATTTCCTCAGCGGTGGTTAGCTCTTTTAGCGCTGCGGGCAGTATTCTGACCTTTACCATCTTGTTCTTCTGAAGCTGCTTCTCAATCTCAGCCACAGATTGAGCTGTTAAGCCGTCTTTACCGACCCAGATTGTCGGGTTCTCGTCCTTTAGAACGTGCCTAACATGGCGCTTCATTCTTGTAGTTATCTTGATACTCAATTGCTTTTTGCACCTTTTTCTTCAACATATAACGGGTTTGTTTCCCGCAGTTTAAACATGTTACTACGACGTGAGGCTCCCTTTTCTGCTTTACCCTAACTCTGCAGTTAACTCCATGCATAAACAGCGCATTGCATTCCTTGCAGGTTTCCCGTCGGAACTCGAGCGGTAACCTGATCTTAGCCGCCATAGCAATCCGCCTTGCTGAAGAAATGTACTGTGTTGTCAGCTTAGGGTTGGCTTTAGCTACGCTTTTAGCTTGAGCGAACAGTATCTCAACGCGTTGCCTTGCAATGTCTTTTATGCTGCCCTGTTTCATCATAGTTCTTAAACAGTGCAGAAAGAAACGCTTCGCTTACATAACAATTGCGCTACACTAAGCTTGTTTCTCGTTTAGTTCGCGTTTCAGCTGCTCAAGAGCCTTATCCATAGTAAGCGGTTTACACTTAAACGCACGCTGTGCCAACGAAGTATCAAGCGAAGAATCCACAGGACGCAGTGCAGGCCAACTAAACTGCGAAGCAGACACCTTATCAATCAAGCTCTTATCTAAACCGAAACAGTCAGCGATCTTCTCCGCAAACTCAAAGCGGCTAACCCTTGTTGCACCACAAGTATGATACACACCGCTTAAGCGGCGTTCAACCACTTCAAGAGTCATATCCGCCAAGTTAGTATTAAGCGTGGGCGTATTCCACTGGTCAGTAACGATTTTTATGCGTTCGCCCTTGCGCAGGCTCTCAATTACCCAAAGCGCAAAATTCACTTTCCCAGCCGCCGGAGTAGAGCCATACATAACGCTTGGTCTACCGATAAAGAAGTCAGACTCAGGCATCATACTCATGACCACTGTCTCAGCTTCAAGCTTCGTTAAACCATAATAGTTGACGGGATCTGGCGAGTCCGATTCAACGTAGTATCCCTTCTCGCCGCTAAAAACGTAGTCAGTGGAGATGTAGACGAGAAAAGCACCGAGGCGTTTTGCGGCTTTAGCGATGTTTATTGTGCCGTCAACGTTGATTTTCCATGCGAGCTCCTTGTTAAGTTCACACTTATCAACATCAGTTAAGGTAGCGGCATGGACAACCACATCAGGTTTTATCCCATCAAAGACCTCACCTACCTGCGCTCTACCGGAGATATCCAGCTTGACAAAGTTGCCAGAGATAGATGTATCTTGGATGTCAGATGAGTAGACTTCGATGCCGCGTTCAATCGCAAGTTTAGCAAGCTTTGACCCATACAGGCCGCTTGCGCCGGTAATGAGCAGCTTCAACGTAAACCGCCTAGCTTCCATGGAGTCGGATGTAGTATAACGTCAGTGGCAAATGGAGTCCACCAGTGCTCATTCTTAAGGTACCACTCAACTGTGGATTGCAATACCTGCTCAAACGTGGCTTTAGGCATCCAGCCTAGCTCCCTACGCAACTTGGAAGAGTCTAAACTGTAGCGAATATCGTGTCCCGGTCGGTCTTCAACAAACGTGATGAGGCTCTCGGGTTTCTTGAGCTGAGCAAGGATTGTCTTAACGATATCAATGTTAGTTTTCTCGTTAGATGCGGATACATTATAGATTTCGCCCGGTTTACCCTTCTCAAGCACAGTGCCAATCGCTTCACAGTGATCACCGACGTAAATCCAGTCACGGATGTTAGTGCCCTTACCATAAATCGGCAGCGGCAAATCACGCAATGCACGGATAACCGTTTTAGGAATCAACTTCTCAGGCAACTGATAGGGCCCAAAATTGTTTGTACAACGAGTAATAGACACATTCAAGCCATACGTACGATGGTACGAGAGAACAAACATGTCAGCAGCAGCTTTAGACGCGGAATACGGGTTAGACGGTCTAGGCGGAGTTTCCTCAGTGAATGAACCCTCAATTGCTTCACCGTAAACCTCATCTGTTGAAACCTGCAGAAGCCGCGCCTTATGATTATGACGCCTAATAGCCTCAAGAATCGTAAATGTGCCCAAAGTGTTGTTTTGGAGAAACATGTTGGGATCAGCGATACTTCTATCCACATGCGTTTCGGCAGCAATGTTGACCACCGCGTCAACCTGGTGGATAAGCCTGCTCATCAACTGCGGATTGCAGATATCGCCCTTGATGAACGTGTAGCGGCTATCATTCTCTATATCATGCAAGTTAGCGGGGTTAGCGCCGATACCAACCTTATCAACATTAATCAACTCGTAATCAGGGTGCTTCTCCAGCATGTATCTGCAGAAGTTGCTTCCGATGAATCCTAAACCGCCAGTCACTAACACTTTCATTCTGTTTCAACTCACTTATGTGGTGGACTATTCCAGTCCCAAACTTTACCGACACGTGCATCAGTTTTTTTACCATTAACACTTTTCGGGATAAGTGTCGGGTCATCCCATGCACGCCGCTCCTCATCAGGGTTAGAAGAGTCATACAGGTTGGTGGTGAAGTAAACCAGCATCGCCGGCTCATTACCTACCGCTTTAAAGCCGTGCCAGTAGTGGCCCGGTATACGTACAACCTGTAAATCTGAACCGCTCGAAACCACCTCGTCAAGCTCGCCTGTTTGGTCGTCATAAGCGCAGATTTTGATGGCGCCCTTAAGCAGCAAGAAGTAATCCATCTGACCACGCAGATGGCGATGCCAAGCGCGGATTACAGTGGGATAAGTAAACGAGTGGTTAACCTGCGCTACTTTGTCTTCGCCGAAAAGCTCCTTCCAGTCATTACGCATAGCTTCACAGAAGTAGCCTCGCTCGTCAACGTTACGCTTGATCGGCTTTATTTTTATCCCGTCTAACATCAAAGTATCCTTGCCTGCTTCAAAGTATCCATTTAAATTATTTATAATATTCCCCAATTATCTGATTATACCTGTAATTCCGAGTAGTCGCCTACATGCAGCTTTATCGTTCTACATCGCTGGTTACGGCTAACCTTAGCGTTTTTACCGATCAAACTGTCCTCTAAGCGCTCAATATCAGTTATCGTAACGCACTCCTGAACTACACAGTACTCAATGTTTGAGTTACAAACCCGAGAGCCATTGCCAATACTGGTGTATGGCCCAATAAACGAGTTTTCAACGACTACATCCTTACCGATTACACATGGACCGCGCACCGTGCTGTTGATGATCTGCGAATCCGGCGCCACTTGAACACGGCCATCGATGGTGCTGTTAACTACTTTTCCCTTCACATCCGCCTCTATGTATTCGTCTAGGATTTTAGCATTAGCCGAGAGAATATCATCCTTTTTACCCGTATCAAGCCACCATGAACGCAGAATCTCAGCCTTCACAGTGAAACCCATGTTAATCATCTCTTGAATCGCGTCAGTGATTTCCAACTCGCCGCGCCAAGAGGGCTTAATCCGCTCTATAGCCTCATGAACCTTATTGGAAAACAGGTAGGTGCCGATAATCGCGAGTTTGCTACCTATCGACGTTTTAGGCTTCTCAACAAGCCGAATAATGTTCCCTTCATCGTCTAGCTTGGCGATGCCGAACGCTGAGGGATTATCAACCTCTTTTAGTATAATTAATGCATCGAGATGCTCATTCTTGAACCGTTTAACAAACGACTCCAACCCTTGCCCAGTAACGTTATCGCCTAGGCACATGACAAAGGAATCCTGACCCAGAAACTTGCGTGCTGTCTTCACTGCATGCGCCAACCCCAGCGGCTCCTGAGGAATATATGAAGCCTCCATGTTCCAGGCGGATCCATCAGCGACGTATTCCTCAACGAAGTGACCTGTCTCATGCGCGGTGATGATGCCCACTTTCTTTATTTTTGTCGCCGCAACCTGATCCAGAACGTATCCTAAGACGGGTTTGTTAGCTACCGGTATTAGCTGCTTTGCACAGGTAAAAGTCAATGGACGAAGCCTTGTGCCTTTACCGCCGCTGAGGACGAGCGCTTTCATAGTATTCACATAGTCAAGAGATTAAATGTAGTATTTTTAACTATCCAAAAACACATGCATCTGTCATTGTGGCTGTGTTAATACAACCACAAAGTAGTATTAACTTTCCCGATGATAGGTATATCATACGCTCACCTGCCAAGCGGGAGGATTATTGTGAAAACAAATTTTATTATACCAACCATTCCTAAAAGAAAGAACAACTGCAAGTACAAGCCAATCTGCACTTTATTCTCCGATAACAGCTATACCTGCACCCACACCGGCGGAAGTTACTGTGGAAGTTACAGAAAACTCAGCGGAAAACCAGCTAAAAAAGACTATTTGATAGAAATGCCTCAGTAGCTTAAGACTCAGGTACGTTTTCCTTTTTAGGTTTAGGCATAAACTTTTCAAGCAACACAAGCAGCCAACCTAAAGGTTTACGCAAGGGACCTAAACCGCTTACTATCTGCCGGACATTCTCAACATCACCGCGACCAATTGTTCTTGTACCGAGCGCAACTGTCAGAAACACGAACACGAACAGTATTAAACCCAAGATTAACTCGACAGGGGCACTTAATGAAACCCAACTAACGAAGAGGTAAGTGGCTACTGCCGCGATTGATGAAGAAGCCAAGATTTTAGCGGATGACATCCAATCAACGGAGACACCGTAGCGTTTTCTGATAAAATACAGAGAGCAAACTAAAGCAGGAACCGCGACGATGGTGGTTGTAGCTATTAGTCCGATTACACCGAATTTTGAGATCAACACGAAGCTAAGCGGGAAACCTATTGCTGCATGAAGCAATGAAAGTTTAAGAGTGAACTTTGTGTCGCCCTGACTGTTAATCAAGTTACCGTAACTTAAACTACCGAAAATCGAGAGAAGGTAAACTATTCCGGATAACGCAAGATAAAGCGGCGCTTCAGTATACCTGTTCTGGAATATGGTTGCTATCGCTGGCTGAGCAAGCGACATCACGATAAATGTAACTGGAACAACGAGCAGCGAAGCATACTTAACGGAGTACTGGAAGACGTTTTTTAGCACTTCCTTATCCTTTTTGTAGTCAAGCTTGGAGAAAGCCGGCAGCAACATCGTTGTAACCGGAGTTGCCACGAACGAAATCAGAACAACAAAGTTCACAGCCACCGAGTAGTTGCCTATCAAACTGTTATCAGTTACGAATACTGCTAGGATGTTGCTGTAGAAAGTCGTGAGGAAACCGGTCAGGATTGTGCCTATAGACAGGGGTAAACCGTACTTCAGCATGGTTTTGATTGTTGAAATTATCTCTAGTTTGCCATCGGTGGGTTTAGGCAGTGACCGATACATCGTGTACATGAGCAGGATACCGGTTATGCCCGCAACCAGCACAGCGACGGAGAAGCCGATTACTGCACCCATAGTTCCTAAACCCAACAGTACCAGCCCAATAATTACGGCGGTTTTCACTATCGACTGAATAATCAACATAACGCTGTTTAGGTGCATCCGTTCTAGCCCAGTGAAGGCTGCTGTGGCAGTGTTAACTAATCCGCCTGTGAGAATAAACAGGGATGTTACTTGGATCAGTTGAGTTATCGCGGGCCGGTTATAGACTTCAGCCAGAAAGCCAGATATGCTTATTGAAAGAACCGACAGCAAGAGGCCGACGATTAATTGGAAAGCGAGCCCAGAGACGAATATCGCGCGAATCTTATCAGGGTCATTCTGTTGATTGTACTGGGCGCTGTAGCGTACTATAGCGGTTGTGACGCCCCAGTCGCGGAAGTTAGCCAGAAGGTTAGGCGCAGCTACAGCTACATAGTAGATGCCCATGTTGTCTTCGCCGAGGAAGAAGGCGATCGCGATGGTTCCAAGCGACTGGATAACCGTTGATAGTACCAGTCCCCAAAGTAGGTGGAATCCACCTTTAGCTGAAACCTTCGCCATCTCTGCCGCTTTTGCCATTTTCTCTCTTTGCCGCTTGTTTATGGTGTTGGTGCTTTGCTGTGTTTTATCGGTTACGGTTAAACAATGCTATTTCGTCGAGTATAGAGGTGTGCTAGATAACCCCATAAGACGTCACTCTGATACATCTAAGCTTGAGGGGCTTGTTGGGTGGAAGCCTGATGTCCGCTTGATTATGGGCTTAAGCGGACTATAGAGTGGTTTGCTGGAAAAGCCGAGTAGCGCTAATTGCTTTTGCCTTTTTCCTCTGGTTGCTTGCTTAGGTGCCACACTGATAAGAACAACAACAGAGAAAACAGGCATGCGGAGATTACTAGAACTGCAATCCTTACTGATTCCCCTGACCAAATAAAATACACCATGCCTAAGAGAGTATCAGTTGCCCAAGGCGCTATTGGTAAAAAGAAGAATGGCAGAGGACAATTCAGAACAGCGTACAACAAGGCGAACGCTGACAGCCCCAGAAAGATACTCTTGCGCACTCTGCCCGTTACACAAAGGATAACCAGAAATGGAATTGCCCAGATAACCCACTGCTCACACACGATCCTGTAGGATAAAAGCAGAGCGGCTACACAGAACAGCATAGCCATGCTCAAGTCGGAAACTGGAGATTTAAACGAGAGCTTGCTGCTTCGCCAGTAAACCAGCAGTAAAACGGCAGCAAAAAGAACAAGGGAAGCTACAGAGACAAACAGGATGCCACCGCTGCCTAAGTTAAGGTGGCTTGCAAGGGACCAGTAGGTTAAGCCAAAAGTGAATGGCCCCAGCGGTATAATTGTTTCCACGTTGCCCCCGCTTCCCAGCAGAAAGAAATCAGATATAAAATTGCTGGCGGTTCCCAGATAGGGCAAAAACAGCAGCAGTGAAGAACCCACGAACACACCGACGAATACGCCGAGGTTTCTGAGGCGCAGGCTAGGGTTCGATGTTTTATAGAGGTAAAAAATCAGCGGCACTAAAAAGACTGCGGGGTATAATTTGGCGGCTATCCCCAAGCTTAAGCTTACCGCGGAGAGGGCAAAGCGTCGCTTGATTATCAGGTACATAGCTGCAAGGGAAAACAGCGCGGGCAGTGTGTCCCACATTCCCCAAGATGCCGATATCCAGATTACGAAGGGATTAACAAACCACAGGAGCGCAGCGGATTGGGCAAGCGATTTTTTGCCTGTGTATTCACCGACAAGTTTGTAGAGCAGAAAAGCGACCAGAACGTCTGATATTAAAAAGGGGATTTTCACTATAAAATTAAACAGCAACCCCGGAACTACGGTTATGTTGTATGAGGGGTAAAAGTCGAGCGCCGAGGGCAGAGTAGACATCGGAATTGTGGCTGTAGGCAACAATACTGAGAGTCCGCTATAGAGATAGGAGACTGGAACCATCAGGTAATGGTACCATAGCGGCGGAAATCCCTGTAGGTACAGTGGTCCATTGGTTAAGATACTTTCCGAGTCATTGTACCATACGTACATATCGAAGGGGTGGGCGCTGATAGGCATCAGAAGTAGGCGCACCGCTATGCCGACAGCTAGAATTAGCGCTAAGCCATGTGAACTGAAAAAGTTACACATTCGCCCGAGAATCATCTTGTTTCTATCAAATACTGTTCGCAGAAGGGGTATTTAACACTCACAATATCCGAGGGTGCTTTAGTTTCTGCCTGAATGGACAGGGAAAAGTTTGATAAGCAAACACTGCCCAAGTATTAATTAGCAGTCTTTTTAACCAACCGAGCAAAAACTAAGTTGACAGAAACCAAAACAGCCCAGAGTATTCTAAACAGAAACCCCAGCTTAAACGCCACAGCAGTAGACTTCAACCAAAACCTCAGGTTCCAGTACATCATAAAGAACCTCAAACAGCAAACCCAAGCAACAGAGAACCCAACAGTCCTTGACGTCGGCGCAGGCATGGGCACACTCTCAAACTACTTAAACCAAAACTGCTGGGTAATCAATTTAGAAACAAACAGAAAGCGTAAGCTGAAGAATCAGGTAATCGCTGACGGCAGAAGCCTGCCTTTTAGCGACAAAGCGTTTGACGTTGCAGTCTCAAGCGACGTACTGGAGCATATAGCAGAACGGGACAGAGATAGGTTTCTGCTTGAGATGATACGATGCTCAAAAACTGGGGTAATCATCACATATAGCAAAATCCATGCAGCCAACCCGAATAGAATCGGTATTAAAATTTTTGAAGCACTCACAAGAACGCAGCCTGATTGGTACAGTGAACACAATAGCAACAGCATAGTAAAAAACAGGAA
>JAAYYI010000075.1 GCA_012515445.1 Candidatus Bathyarchaeota archaeon
GTAAAAGCACCCTTGCAAAAATGCTCTCTACAGTTGTCTTAGGCGACTTTATCAGTGTCTACTTTGCAGTTGAACGCAACGCTGACCCAACACCAGTTAAGGTGATTGATCTGCTTAAGAATACACTCAAAGAGAACGGTGTACGGGACGACATTGTGTGTGAGTTAGAAAAACTCTAACACACTTTTTCTATTAAAAAAGAAAAGAAAGGTTAAGCGACGAATTTCTTGAATTCCGCTTCTGCAACATCAATCGGCAGCATCTTAGGCGGGCGCTTAAAGCCATAAGCGGATATGGCTTCGATTGCGCCACCCTGCTTCTTGGTCTTTGCCACCTTCACTGCGCGTACGACGTCGAAGAGCACTGAGCCAGCGTTTGGTGCATCCACTGTTTGGAATTTAAGATCAATTATCAGCGGTGTGTTGCAGAAGTATGTGCCTGCAATCCAGAAGTAGCTGTCACGCTTGTTCTGCAGGAAGTCAACATAATCTGTTGAGCCAGCGACCACCTGCGTCTTGTATGACAACGCAGCAGCAACGGATTCGGTTTTAATCGTGCGTTTAGCATCACGTGTGCGATCCATTGTATCAACTGATTCGTTTCCGCCGCCGACGTCAAGCTGGTATGTCTCGTTGATGTGCACTCCGCTGTCGCTTAAGAGTTTAAGCAGCGTCTTATGCAGAGCGGTTGAGCCTATTTGGTCGACTAGGTCATCGCCGACAAGCGGTAAACCTGCGTCTTCGAATTGGCCTGCGATTACTGGGTCGCTTGCGATGAAGTTCGGTGTAGCGTTGATGAATGCGCAATCCGCCGCTATAGCCTGCAATGCGTAGAAGCGTGCAGCGTTCGATGCGCCGCTTGGAAGCAGGTTAATTACGATTTCTGCTCGTGCAGCGATTAGAACTTCAGCGACGTTTACATCTTTCTCTTTACTGACCTCGATCAGCGCTTTTGTGGATTCGCCTACACCGTCTAGGAGTGGTCCCTTGCTGACTTTGACGCCGAGTTTTGGTACGTCACAGACTTTGGGGGCGTTGTTGGGTTTGGCGAAGATCGCTTCTGAGAGGTCTAATCCGATTTTGTGTGCGTCAACGTCGAATGCCGCGACAACCTCTATGTCGCTGGGTGTGAGTCCGGCGAGTGTGGGGTTGCGTAGTCCGGGTTGGGTGGCTTCTGGTTTATTGTAGTACTGGATGCCTTGGATGAATGATGAGGCGCAGTTTCCTACGCCGATTAGTGCTACTTTGACTTTTGGCATATTTTTTTGGCACCTTGCTTGGCATGTATTGGGGGTGTTGTCTTATAAAAAGCTACGCAAGAGCACCTTCTCTTCTTATTTTATCTGTAACTATTGGCGAGGTGTTTTGGTTTCTGCGTCTGGTTCTACCACTGGCTGATTAAGGCGAATTATAGAAGTGCTAAATGGAAGAGTAGTTTAGGTCTGATATAGCGTGTGATTTTTCTCTAGACCTCCTTATTTAAAGCGAAATCAGCTTAGCTCTGTTCTGCGTAAACGCTTATGTGCACGTGCAATAGTGAACCATTGTGGAATTTTGGCGCAAACAACCCCCGTAAGCAGAGCACAGTTTGCCACCCTCTTCTCCGTTGTCTTCCTCGATAATTTAGGCTACGCCATAGTCGTGCCCTACCTCTACTTCTACGTTGAAGCGCTGGGCGGCGACGCATTCCTCTACGGAGTACTATTAGCCGCTTACAGCCTCGCCTCCTTTGTTTTCACACCGATAGTAGCGAGACTAAGCGACCGCTATGGCAGGCGAAAAATACTACTTGCAGGATTAGCCGTCGCAAGCTTCAGCTACTTCGTATTCGGCGTTGCAGACGTATTATGGCTGCTGTTTTTAGGCAGAATGCTCTCTGGAACCACCGCCGCCACAGTTCCAGTTGCCCAAGCCTACGTTGCCGACATAACTACAAAAGAGCAGCGGCTAAGGTACCTCGGGCTTTTAGGTGCAGCAGCCGGTTTAGCGTTTATTTTTGGGCCCGCGATAGGGGGAACACTCAGCAGTCTATACGGATACGGGGTACCCTCGTTTCTCGCGTCAGCCCTTGCATTTAGCAATTTAGTTTCAGCTTTTTTCCTCTTGCCTGAACCAGCCAGTTTCAACGCAAAAAGAACAGTTCTTTCCTTATCTGAGTTGATCATAGCGCTGCGAAAACGGCGGATTGTACTCTTATTAGCTACATATTTCCTGTTTTTTATCGCATTCGTGGTTTCCCAGTCGACGCTTTCTCCATGGCTACAGCTGGTATTTGGATTCGGTTCCCTTCAAACTGGCTTAATCTTCTTTTTCATCGGTGGCGTAAGCGTGCTAACACAAGCTGTTTTTCTGCCGGCGTTGAATAGGAAACTTGGCAGGCTAACACTCATTGGCTTAGGCATCGCATGTTTAGTCGCAAGTATGCTAATCCTTTCAGTCAGTACCAACTTCAACGTTTTCTTAGCGGTTACTGCAGTGTTTTCTTTAGGTTTCGGGATACAAATTGCTACTCTAAACACGCTTATTTCACTAAATACTCCCGCTGAGGCTCAGGGCGGCGCCTTAGGCGTCGCTTGGGCAATCGCGGGCGCAGCGCAGTCAATTGCACCTGTTTTGGCGACAGGCTCGTTTACCTTGGGGGTTTCAACTGGGTTTGTTGGGTTAGCGTTTATGGTTTCGGCAATCATCGGTTTACTTACTGTACCACTAGTTTATGCATTTAAAAAGCAGAGTCATTCAGTGAAGCATAGCTAATCTTTTATGGCAAGAGGACTCTAAGGTATTCTGAATACGTGATAATCAATTTATTGCGAGAACCAAAACCTTGGAGTATCCCGTTAGTGAAGAAGAAAAAAGTCAGCGTTGAAGTAAGCGAAGCAGAAACCTTCCAGTCCTACGACCAGAAGCTTAAGCAAAAGTACGGTGATAACTGGCTTGGTAAAGGCAAATGCACTGGACTTGAATTCAAACGCTGGCTAGCATTGCGGGATAACTTAACGGAAATCCCATAAACACAGCATAGACCATTTTTTTATTGGAAGGAAACATCTATAAAATCTCGTACAAAAGACTCGCTGAACTAGCTGAGGAATCAATGGTGCCAGAGAAATCAATTCAAGAACGTGCAAAAATAACACTTAAGTGGATACAGAAAGAACAGCGGGCAAACGGTTTAGGCATGGTTGAATTCGATAAAGTCCCCGACCAAGGTGCAGCACGCTACCTTCTACGGTCAGGCGACATCTTTGAACCTCAGGCAGGCATGGTAAAATCCACCGCGGAACTAGAGCAAGCAGCAGGCGCCGAAGACGAATCCGGGTTACCAAACCATGCGCCATGGGTGTGGAAGACACCTAAACCTAAACGCAAAGGCGACGTACCTGAACCCTACGAGTTTTTGGCTTACCCCGATTGGTCTGTGCTTCCAAGCGCCGTCGCAGAAGCCCTACGTGGCATGGGTTTTGCAGGCGACCCCTACCTGTACGAAGGCTATAGTTACCGTAAAATGGCCGGTGGAGCACTGCGCCGTAAGATGGTCGGTACTCACTCTAAGGAGGGGATGATCGGCGAGTTGAAGTTAACCTGCTCAGAGGAGGAAATTGCGAAAATAGAGCAGGAGATTGCGTGCAAAATCGCAGAGTACAAAGGTAAATACAAGGAGCACCCCGAAGTGGAAGTCAGCTCAGGCATAGTGTACTACCCTAAAGACGGAAGCTTCAGCTTCAAAGACGTTTAGAAGCGAACTATTGCAGTAGGCAAGCTACAGTCACATAACAAAATAAGCGAGCATCCGCCCATTTTTTCTAGAACAAGCATAAGCTTGTTAGGGAACCCAGGCTTTCAGGGGTTTTTTATTTTGGCGCAGACGCGAAACCAGTTTTTTGCAACAACCGCAATCTTTCTGCTACTCATATCAATCGGTTTAGCAGCCGTCGTAGTTAACTCGGGCGTAACCAGTCCTACCAAAAATGAACCTAAACCTACAACCACACCATCACCCACACCCACAGCAACGCCAGCCCCAACCGAAAGCCCCTCAACGGCAGAAACCCCTGCCCCCACGAATAATTCCTTACCAGTTAGTTCTCCAACAGCAACTACAACAGATATAAGTGGCATAGGCTATGGCGACGCAATGGAGGCGCAGACACACGTTGGCTCAGAGCAATCGCCGACTCTACAGGTAGGGGCTCTAATACTGCTGGCAATACCCATCGTTTTCTTTAAAATACATAGAAAAGGGATTAGTTAGAAAAAGGGCACGGCTGCCCAGTTCCTTTTTTTAGGTGTGGTCGTGTTTGGCTAAATCTACCGCGGTCTTGGTAAAGTGGCGGGCGAAGACTTTGCGTATCTCCTCGGCGGCTATTACGATAAGCGCTAAGAAGAGCAGATAGACCCAATCCATTAGTGTCAGCGGCGAAGTGCCAAATATCGGCTGAAGCAGAGGTACATATACGAGCACCGCGAGGATGCCTAACTGCGCGATTATACCCCAGATGATCCATTTGTTCTTCGCTAAACTGGTTTTGAATATGGATTGTTTGCTGGTTCTGCATGCAATGACGTTTCCTGCTTGTGCAACGACGATGCCTGCGAAGGTCATTGTTATGCCTTTTATGTAGAGTGGATCGTTTGCTGCGAGTGGTTGCCCAAACTGCCAGCCGCCAGCCATCCATGTGGATATGCATAGGTAGGTTGCGCCGATAGCTATGATTGTGCCGATGTAGATCGAGCGCGAGAACACTTTAGGCGTGAATAAGCGTTCTTTTATGCTTCTTGGCGGCTCCTGCATTATTCCTGCTTCGGGCGGTTCGCGGCTTAAAGCTAAGCTGGGAATGACGTCGATTGCTAAGTCTATAGCTAACACCTGCACCACGAGTAGCGGCAGCGGGATAGCAAATACGCTTGTTGAAAGCACTGCGTAGAGAACATAGGGAATTAGCTCTGCGATGTTGTGTGCAAATACGTAAACGATGAATTTGCGTATATTCTCGTAAATTGCGCGTCCTGACTCGACTGCTTTAACGATGGATGCGAAGCTGTCGTTTAGCAGTACAATGTCTGCGGCTTCTCTGGCGACATCTGTGCCTGATGCACCCATCGCTACACCGATGTTTGCCTCTTTTAATGAGGGTGCATCGTTTGCTCCGTCGCCTGTAACGGCAACGATTTGGCCGCTTTTCTTAAGAACACTAACAATGCGGAGCTTCTGTTCAGGAGCTACACGCGCGAAAATTACGTTGCCCTTCTTAACCTCGTCGACTATTGCTTGATCACTTAAGTCTTCTAAATCGACGCCTCGGATTACTTGAGCGCCTTCTTTGTCGACGATGCCGACTTCTTTAGCGACAACTTCTGCTGTTGGGCCATAGTCGCCGGTGATGATAACTGTTTTTATGCCTGCCTGCTTGGCTTTCTGTACGGCGCCTTTAACTTCCATGCGCGGAGGGTCACGCATACCTGCCAAGCCAACGAAGATCAGGTTGTTTTCTACGTCTAGGCCTTTTTTGTATTCGGCTGCGGGTAGTTCTTTATAGGCCATGGCGATGACGCGTAATCCCTCGTTGGCGAATTCGTGGAGGCGCTTCTCGGTCCATTCCTCTTTTTCTTTGCTAAAAGGCTGGATTTCGCCGTCGATGTAGATTTGCGTGCATAAGTCCAGTATATTACGGGGTGCACCTTTGGTGTAAACAAGTATTTTGTCGTTGAACTCATGTATTGTGCTCATGCGTTTGCGTTCAAAGTTGAATGGCAAGATGTCGACTGTGGGTTTCTCCTCGACGATTTCCTCAACGACTTGGCCGTATTTTAGCGCCGCGACAAATAATGCGCCGTCGGTTGGGTCACCGATTACACTCCAGTTCTTGTTGCGGTCGCTGGGCGGCTCGACTTTGGCGCTGTTGCATAGCGCTGCGATTTCAAGTAGTTTATCAAGTGACTTGGTTTCGCCTTCGCGGAGTGGTTGCCCATTGATGGCAAAGTCGCCGGCTGGCATGTAGCCTAAACCTGAAACTTCAACTACTCTGTCCATTGTCCAGAGTTTGTTAACGGTCATTTCACCCTTTGTGATTGTGCCAGTTTTGTCAGTGCAAATTACTGTTACGCTGCCCAAAGTTTGCACTGCAGATAAGCGTTTAACGAGTACGTTTTGCCGGACCATTTTTAGCACGTTGATTGCTAGGGCGCTTGAAACTGTAACCTGTAAGCCTTCTGGGACGCAGGCTACCATGACGCCGATCATGAAGAGAAAGCTTGTTGGAAGCGATACGTGTAGGACGGTTAAGCTTGCTGCAAAGAACACTATACCGACTGTGAGTGCGACTAGGAAGTCGAACTTTGCCATTAACCCGATTTCTTTCTGAAGCGGGCTATCTTCCTCTTGGATGGTCTGTGTTAAACTGGCGATTCTGCCGAACTGTGTAGCCATACCTGTAGAGTAAACGAGTGCTTTACCCTGCCCCTTCGCGACGCTTGTGCTCATGAAGACCAAGTTAGGCGAGTACAGGTAGGCTTTTTCGACGACTTTTACTGTTTCAGTGTTTCTGGGTTGCGGTTCAGATTCGCCGGTTAAGGGCACATTGTTAGTCCATAAATCGTGGGCTTCGATCAGTCGTGCATCTGCTGGGACGCGGTCTCCTTCCTCTAGAAAGACTATGTCGCCGGGTACGATTTCTTTAACAGAGATTTTCTTTAGTTCGCCGTCTCTGACCACTTTAGCGTACTCAGGCATCCAGCTTTTCAGAGTGGCCATCGCTTTTTCGGCACGGGACTCCTGGAACATGCTTACGAATATGTTAACGAAGACAACTGCTAGAATTATTGTTCCCAGTTCGGGGCTGCCACTGAGGTAGGATAGTACCGCTGCTACAATCAGCAGGATGCCGAATAAGTCTCGCAGGTGCTTGATGAATTTCCATATGAAGGGTATCTGCCTCTTTTCGGAGAGCATGTTGTAGCCAAATTTCTTAAGACGCAACTTTGCTTCTTGGCTGCTTAGACCCTCAGGTGATGTTTGTAGATCACTGAAAACCTCTTCAATCGTCTTAGATGCTGCTTTTTCCAAAAGTATTCCGCCAGAACACTAGAAAATAACTGAGTACCGTAATGCTCCGATAAATATTGATGATGAGTGATAAATTAATATGTTAATCCGATGCGTCGATTTGGTTTGAAAGCGCATTCTTATCCTCAGCGTATTATGATAGTCATTTTTTAAGAGTTAGTTTTTGGTATTTATCTGTTGTAGCATTTAAAGTAATCGGGCGTAGACCGCCCTTTAATGGCGAAAAAAGCGCTAATTCTGCATTATATGCAAGCGATCGCTTAAACATGAGTGTTTTTCTCCTCTACCCTTAGTTTTTCCGTCTTATAGAAAAACGGTGGTAATTTATCTTTTTTTGCGAATTAGCCTTTGCTCATTTGCAAAGGTGAGTCAACCACTATTCAGCTAAGATACCGCACACTTGCACCCAGAAACCTGCGGCTGCAACCACTTTTTTGCCGCCTGAGCGGCTATTTTGTTGCCCAATTGTTTCCAAGGAATAATGCCATAAAGTTAATAGGTTACAAACTCAATTTCCGTGGTAGTTTACCGAATTTAATGAGAAGATAGATTAATGCTTCAAATAATCAAATATCAAGCATTTAACGGTAATAATTCAAACAAATTGGAGAAAGCATAGTTATGGCGCGATATAGACAAACAGAAGAAATCGTCAAACTGATGAACGATCCCACTATGATCCGCAACACCAGCATCATCGCACACGTTGACCACGGAAAAACCACATTGTCAGACAGCTTACTTGCACATGCAGGCATTATCAGCACACAAACCGCGGGACAGAAACTGTTCCTCGACTCATGGGATCTTGAGCAGAAGCGGCAAATGACCGTTTTCGCCTCAAACGTCAGCTTGGTCCACACATTCAACAATAAAGATTACCTCATCAACCTAATCGACACACCTGGTCACATCGACTTTTCAGGTGCAGTCACAAGAAGCCTCAGAGCAGTCGACGGCGCCCTGGTCGTAGTCGACGCAGTCGAGGGACCAATGACTCAGACTGAAACCGTGCTCATGCAGGCACTTCGTGAACGTGTCAAGCCACTCTTATTCATTAACAAAGTTGACCGCTTAATCAAAGAAATTAAGCTTACACCAGCAGAAATCCAGAAGAAATTCGCAAAGATTCTCCTCAGAGTCAACTCACTCATCGAAAAGTATGCGCCGCCAGAACACAAACAGGACTGGCAAGTTAAAATCGAAGACAGCCGCGTCGCCTTCGGTTCAGCGCTCCACAAATGGGGCTTAAACCTCGATCACATGAAACTGAAGAAAATCAGCTTCCAAGACATCATCGATGCATACACCGGTGAAGCAGCAGATGTCGGCAGAAAAGTTGATGAACTCAGCAAGAAAGCACCATTACCAGAACCAATCCTAGACATGTTCTGCCAGCACCTACCAAGCCCACTTGTCGCTCAACCTTTCCGTCAACCACAGATCTGGCCAGGCGATATAAACTCAGTTGTCGGCCAAGGTATGGCAAAAGTTGACCCCAACGCGCCACTACTAATGTGCATCTCCACCATCGAAGTCGACCCACACAGCGGTACAGTCGCAATCGGAAGAATCTTCAGCGGCGCCATCACCAAAGGCAGAGAAGTACAGTTAATCAGCGCAAACCAGAAAGGTGTCATCCAGCAGGTCTTCATGTCCATGGCAACTGACCGTGTGTTTGTTGACCGCGTTCCAGCAGGCAACATCGGCGCAATCTCAGGCTTACCCGCATTACACGTCGGTGAAACCGTCGGCGACGCAGGCGTCGAAACACACAGCTTCGAAGGTCTACAGTACGTGTCTGACCCAGTCGTCACCGTAGCAGTAGAACCAGAAGACGTCAAAGACTTACCGCTCTTCGACAAAGTCATGCACAAACTCACAACAGAAGACCCCAACCTGCACTTCACCATGAACAAAGAATCAGGCGAATTCCTACTCAGCGGCATGGGCGAATTGCACCTTGAAATCACCGCTTACAGAATGCAGGAAGCAGGCCTTAAAGTAAAACTGTCAAAGCCAATCGTTATCTTCAGAGAAACCATAAGCCACGACTATAAGGGCCCAGCAGTTATGGGTA
>JAAYYI010000076.1 GCA_012515445.1 Candidatus Bathyarchaeota archaeon
GTTGAAAGTTACGAGGGCATCCATGTAGTTAAGTGCCAAAAAGGGCACCATGATTAGCAGAAACGATGGCGGATACTTAAACGGCTGAGGAATCCCCTCGATTGGGTAATCGCTTGGAAGGGCGCCGTCATTGTAGACCATTGTCGGATTGTTTAGGAGCCGCCATGCACCCATATAGTAAGCTGAGAAATCCCTTGCAGTGTCCCCGAATTCAAGCGTAGTTATTTCGGGGTAAGCGTAGCAGAACATGAACAGGTTTAACGCCAGAGCTGCAATTATTATTGAAACTAGGAATAGCTTTTTGTTTTGCTCGATTCTTTGAAGCGATTTCTGTATTGAGTCTATAGGGCATCTGCTCATACTTGGCTGGTTTTCTGAACCTATCTGTTGATTTAAATAAAAACATATGGGAACGATTCATTCGCAGCTCTATCTTAACTGCATCGCTCTGCCTTTATCAGACCAAGCAGCGTTTATTTTTTGAATTAGAAGAAGAGGATGCTGCCCTGCTACTTCTTCTTCCTAAATTTTTTGCAGAAATAGCTGTTTTTGGTTTGGGGTCTGGTTTTTGTTGCTGGTTGGTTGTGGCGATTGTACAAGCAAGAACAGACAAAACAGCGCTTTTTTGTTCTTCTGTTAAGTAAAAAAATCGCCAGTTACCGCCTTAACCGGCTTTTAGCTGAATGGCCTATTCGGTAGATATGCTGGCGATGGCTAGAGCGAACGCTGTGTACTTGGGTATGACAATAAAATAAGGGAAAAAATTACATTCCCTGTTTTAGGCGTCTAAACGTTGTGTAGTCAACATATTCCACAAACGGATTATCCGCTAGGAACTTGACAGTGACTTTCTGTCGGCTGCGCTTATCCAGTATCTGACTTGTCGTGCGTAATACATATGCGTCGCTGCCCGCACCTGAACCGTAGCTTGTAACCAAGATGCGCTGGTCGGGTTTTGCGATGTCAAGGACAGCCGCTAAACCTACCAAGGAGGCGCCGCTGTAGGTGTTACCGAACTTTGTCATCTGAATGGCAGGCATGAATTGTTCTTCTTTAAAGCCGAGGTCCTTTGCGATTCTAATCGGGAAAGTTGGGTTTGGCTGGTGTGGTACGAAGTAGCTGAAATCACTGGATTTGAGGTTTTGGATCTCCATTAGTTTGCTGGCTGCTTTACGAACGTGCTTATGGTAAGCAGGGTCGCCGGTGAATCTTCCTCCGTGCATCGGGTGGGGTTCGCCGTCGCGTCTCCAGAAGTCAGGTGTATCAGAGGTACAGCTGTACCAGCTCTCGACCTCGGCGATAACGTCATGCTTTCCAAAGATGAATGCTGCGCCGCCGTAGCCCACGAATTGGTCAAGTTCACCACCTGGGCAACCTCGTGGAGCGGCCTGGGAGTTGTCTGCGCCGATAACCATCGCGTAGTTGATGCCAGAGCGGGGGTAACTGACTAATGCACAGGCGTCTTTGAACATGCTTGATGCCGCTTTGCAGGCGAATTCAGTGTCCACTGCATCAACACCCTGCACGTCGCCTTCTTCTTTGCCGAGTTTTAGCACCTGCGCGACTTTAGCCGCGATAGGCTTAACTGCATAGGGGTTGGATTCTGAGCCGGCGTAGACTTTGCCGATTAAGGCGCTGTCGAGTCCCGAGTGGATAAGCGCGAGTTTGCCTGCTTCAACCGCGGCAGTTACGGAGTCTTCGTCGGTGAATGGTACGGCGTGCTCCCAGGCTTCCTCTTTGAAGCGGAACCGTGAAGAGTACATGCCGTAGCCGACTATGCCGGGTAACTCGTAGTCTTTGGTAGGCTGTATTACCTTGTATTCCTGATAGGGGTAGTACTCGTCTGCAAGCGTGAACGCAAGAGAAATTGTTGGGATAATATCGCTTTTCCCAACGGAGTAGCGTCTGCGGAATCTTGGAATAACTTCGCGGCCTTCAAGGCTTGCTAAGTCGAGGTTTTTGCCGCCGCAGATCAACTGGTCGGTTATTCTTGCGGGTACACGGATTTGCCCGCCGTGGAAGGAGACGATACCGTGGACAAAGCTGCCGAGCTTTGCAAACTTGTTTGTGGGTTCATTGATGTAAGTGGCGAGTTCAAGGATGCCTTTGTCGTAGAAGAGATCTATGCTCTCCATTTTACCGTAGCTTCTGCGTCCACAGTTGCTGCAGTAATCGCGGATTTCAAAGTACTCTTTACCGCAGCACTGGCAGCGGCTAGCTTTTAGTCGGTCGCCTAAGTATGATACTCGTCGCTCTATCGGTTCACTGCTCATTGCTTCTTCTCTCCTAGAATTGAAACGTACGCTTTAGTTCCGAAGCCCTCGAACTCTACTACGGCACCATACTTGGGCAAAGCCGGAAGCTTAACTTGGCGCTCCTCTGCTTCACCGCGCAGTTGCCGATAGATTTCATAAATTTGAGCTCCACCGGTGGCGCCAAGAGGGTTGCCGTCGGCTTTCAATCCACCGTTAGTGTTAACATAGACTTGTTTACCTTCAACATCGTAAGCTAACTGGTTGTTTTTGTAGCTTTGATAGATGCTCTTCCAGGCGGTTCCAGGCCTGCAGACGCCTATGTCTTCGAGTGTAACCATCTCCATCATAGTGGACTGGTCGTTTAACTCTAAAAGCTGCAGCTCAGAAGGTGCAACTTTGGCGGTTTGGCTAGCGGCTTTCATAGCTAACTCCGCTGCATAAAAGCGTGAAAGGTCAGCCCGGGCAGAGTAGTTAAGGTAGTCTGTCGCTGAGCCGCATGCTAGAACAAAGACGGGGCGGTTAGTCATCTTGTTAGCCACGGTCTCGCTGGTTAAAACCAGTGTGGTGGCACCATCAGACATCGGCGCAAAGTCGTATAGACCCAAGGGTTTGTATTTCCGGGCGTTTATAACCTGGTCAACGCTGATTTTCCTTTGGAACTGCGCGTACTTGTTCTTGATGGCGTTCGCGTGGTTCTTAACGCTGACCTGAGCAAGTGCGATTTTTAATTGTTCTAGTTCTTCACCTTTGATGCCGTGTTTTTGGATGTAGGCTCGCATCATAAGCTCATGGTTGGATTCTGGGGTCCCTCCAGCGTAGTAACTCCAAGGGTCATCTAGCAGCATGAGGTCGTCGCGGATTTTATCCCAGCGATCAGACATCTTCTCTATGCCGCCCACGAGCACGGTGTCGTAGATGCCTGCTTGGATGGCATGGCATGCAGTCATAAGTGCAGCGCTGAAACTGCGGGTGATCTCCATAGGCACATGCAGCTCGGTTAATTCTGAGAGGAAACCCTCTTCCAAACCGAGCTTGTTGGTGATTGGTAAGAAGCAGTCAGACATGTAACAAGCCTGCAAATGCTTGCGTTCGATGTTACATTCATTCGAGGCGGCAAGCCAAGCTTCCTCGATGAGCTTCTCGGGCTCTTTGCCGTAGTGCTCACCGAACTTGGTTCTGCCGACAGCAACTATAGCTGGGCGATTTTCCATAACTTGTATGCTTCCCTGTATGTATTAGCAGATAAGGTTTCAAAAATTGACTATTAAGGGTTTTCCATATTTAGAGCATTATGAGGGCGATGCCCATAAATAGCGAATAACACGATAGTATGATAGAAGGGAGAACTGTGGGTAAGACAAAACAAGTACTAAGCGGTTTACAGCGCCGAGTAGACGGATTTTTCTACTGCTGTGAATACATTAAGGAATGCGATAAAGTTACACCTCAATGCCGAGAGGGCGGAAACAGCTACTGCGGCGAATACCAGAAACGCTGTCGCCATAAAAGCGCCTAAACGGTATGATTGATTTCCTTAAGCGTTATCTGTCGCTTCACAGTCTCAATCAGTTGCTGAAGCTTACCGCTGAACTCCACAGGATAAGCGGGTGCATCAGTTAATACCTTGTACTTTGAGGGCAACTTCTGGAGGTTCTCTGATGCAGTGCTGCGGATTTCCTCAAGCGACGGCAGCTTATACGTCAACTCCCCGCCACTCATGACCTTAATGAGCAGCGGCTCACCCTCTGCGGGTTCATCGACCAACGCAATAATATCCTTCTTGTATGAATCGTCACCGTTTGTAAAGCGGTAAACCTGCTTGCGCCCCGGCAGCGTGAACTTGTCCTTGCTGAGCTTCATAATCGGCGCAAAGCTCTCGTCGGGCATCTGGGTCTCGCACAGTTTATAGATTCCATCCAAGTATGGCCGATCAGCGCTCGTACCCATCTTTGTACCAACCCCGAACGAGTCAACCGGCGCATCGGCCTTCAGCAACTCCGCGATTTTGTATTCATCGAGGTCTCCGCTGACGAAGATTTTAGCGTAAGTTAAACTGTGACGGTCAAGTATCTGGCGGACCTTCTTGCTGGACTCCGCCAAGTCACCGCTATCAATGCGCACACCGCCCACGCGGATACCTTTAGCTTCAAGCTCTTTTAGCACCACTGCAGCCTTCTCTGCCCCAGCTAAGTCATCGTAGGTGTCAATGAGTAGGGTGGATTTCTCAGGGAAAGTTCGGGCGAATGCACGGAACGCGTCGATTTCTTTTGAGTAAGACATGATGAAGCTGTGCGCCATTGTTCCGAACACTGGGATGCCGTAAGCGTAGCCGGCGAGGACGTTGCTTGTTCCCCGGCAGCCTGCTATGTAGCTTGAGCGGGCTACTTTCATACCTGCATCGATACCAGGTTCACGGCGCAATCCGAACTCGATAACTGACCTGCCGTGGGAAGCCTCTACGACTCGACTGGCTTTTGTAGCGATCATGGTTTGATGATTAATCGAGTTAAGCAGAAAAGTCTCAACTAGCTGTGCCTCGATTATGGGCGCGGTGATGCGGATAAGCGGCTCATTCGGAAAAGCCACGGTACCCTCAGGCATCGCCCAGACTTCACCGGTGAATTTAAAGCTGCGCAGATAATCCAGAAAGTCCTCTTTGAAGCCCTGCGTTTTAAGGTACACGAGGTGTTCTTCTGTGAACCTGATGGATTGTAGATAGTCTAATGCTTCTTCTAATCCAGCAAAGAGGAAGTAGCTGCGGTTCTCTGGCAGGCGGCGGATGAAGAGGTCAAAGGTGGCAGTTTCAAAGTGTTTGTTGTCAAAGTAAGCGGCGCACATTGTCAGTTCGTAGAAGTCTGTGAGGAGACTCATGTTTTCCTCTTTCAAGTAGCCCAGAAACGGTTTCATGGCTTAAAGAGAAAAGTGGTTTGTGATTTATGCTTATTGGCGTCGCCTAAAAGCTGATCATGCAGCATAGCGGTTTATCGCTCGATTGAGATTTTGCTGACTCCCGCTTCCTTCTCAAGTATCAGCACATGATCGCCTTTAGCTGCAAAGTCCTCGCTATGAGTAACCGCGATGATCTGCTCAATCGCTTTAAAACGGCTAATCGCGTCTGCAAGCCGCTCGATGCTACCGTCTTCGCTACCCAAATTCTCCGTGGGCTCATCAAGCACAAGCAAGCTCAAGCCGTGGCCAGTTCGGCTCTGCATAATCAACTGACCCAAACCCAATCGATAAGCAAACGCCAGCAACGTGCGTTCGCCGCCTGAGAGGTTGCTGACTTCGCGGTCTACGCCTGCCTCGCTCTTCACGTATGGCGTGTAGGTGTCGTCAATAACGACGTTTAGCATTGTGGCTTCTCCACCGACTAGGCTGTCTAGTATCTGTTGGACAAAGTTGCGCAGAACCTTGACGAATTCGCTGCGGAGTTTGGGTTGGATACTTCGATATGCATCGCGGACTGCGCCTAATACTTCGACTGTGCGCTTGATTTTTTCCATGCGCTCGAGCTTTTCTTGCGCGTGGTTGATTCGGTCTTTGGTTTCGTCTATGCGGCGGGCGAGGTCTTTTTTGCGGATCTCCTTAGTGCTTAGATCCGATTCTACAGTGTAGTACTGCTTGAGTGCCTGATCCTTTCGTTCTTTAGCGGCCTGCAGCTCGGTTAAGTCGAATTTGCCGATTTCAAACACTACTACATCGAGTTCAGCGTGTTGCTCGATTGTTTGGCGCTGCTGCATTTCCTGCTCAGCGGTGAGCGTCTTGAGATTGGTTTCCTCCTCAGCGATCCGAGCTTTCAATTCTGAGCCGCGTGTTAGGCAGTTCTGCAGGTTAGTGTAGGCTTCCTGCGCGATGGTTTTGGTCTTCTGCAGTGTAGCTACTTCGAGTCTTAGGTGGTTGATGATTTTTTCGCGTTCAGCGTTATCTTGCTTGATGCCCCTTAACAGGTCCGTTTTGTAGTTGCCAAGAAGGGACTGGTTACAGATGGGGCATTTGCCTTCGCCTGTCTCTGCCAGTGTGGAGGCTCTTTTCTGGTCCTGAATTATGCTTCTGGATGTGGCTTCCTGTTCGGCGCGCATCTGGGAAATCTTGTCGTCGATGCCTGCTATGAGAGGCGCCAACTGCTCGTATGGCTGGTTAGATGGCAAACCTGATTGCTCAAGCTTTGCTAGACACAGCTTCAGCTGGCTATCCAGCGAGTTTTGTCGCGTAAGCAGGTTGTCGATGATGGTTTTTTTGCCCTCAACACGTTCGGTAAGAGAGGATAGGTTTCGTGTGGCGTTGGCTATGTTGGCGTTTAATCTGGCTTCTTTACGCTTAAGCTCCTCATAAGCCAATTTTTTCTCTTCACTACGCCTCAGCCGCTGGTCCGCTTCTTCAAAAGCGCGTTTAGCCACTTCAAGACGCTGCAACTGATTCTCGAGGTCCATCTCTATTAGTGTGAACTCTTCACTTGCCCTGTTGTAGTCGGCGCTTAATTTCTCTAGCCCGATTACGTCTGGGTCTTTTTCGTAGACTTTCTTTTCGGTTTCGTAGTCACGCTGGTACTGGGCGATGTTGCTCCATGCAACCTCGTAGTCTGAAAGGCCGAATAATTCGTCGAGACGTGTTTGGCGGTCGCGTGGTTTGGCGTCAAGCAACTCTTTTAGGTGTTCCTGTCGGAACCAGACGATTTCGCGGTATAGCTCCTTGTCTAGGCCTGTTATGGCTTTGAGTTGCTCTGCGACGGCGTCGTTTTTTGTGCTTGCCAGAAGCTGCTCGTCCTCATAGAGTTTAAGCTGCTCCATATCCTGCGTAATGCTCTTAGCCCTGCGTTTTAAGCCTCGTACGATTTTGTAGGTGTTGCCGTTATGGCTGAACTGCAGGGTTACTCGGCTCCAGTCTACGCCTTCACGTATGAGGTAATCGAAGCTGCGGCTTACTGCGTCACCGAATAATGCGAAGTCAACTGCGTAGAGTACGCTTGATTTTCCGCATCCCACACCGCCAACGACACAGTTGAAACCATGCGTGAAGAGCACTGTGGATTTTGTGTGGCTGCGGATGTTTTCTAGCACTACAGCGTCGATTTTCATTTGGATAACGCCTCGATTTCCTGTTTGACTTTCTCATCCTGCTTATGCACCAATGGACTAAGAAGATTCAATGCGCCCTGAGCAAGTTTTTCGGCTTCCTCTTTGCCGTAGCGGTCAGCGAATATCTGCACGAAGTACTCGTATGCTTTAGTTTTTAGGTCTTTGAATTCGCCTTCAAAGATGGAGCGTACCACTTCGTCTGATACTGCGGTTTCCTTGAGCTGGATTATTGGGTGCACAAGTAGGGCTTTCTGGGCGGCGGCTCGGATTCTTGGCACGTCAACCTCGGTTCGGCTAGCCTCTGAGGGCAAAATGCCTTTGAGCACTGGGATGATGATTGCGTCTGGCTCATCAGCGTCTTTGACCAGCTGAACTGCCTGGTCAGTGATTTTTGCCGAAGCCATGCCTGAGTAGTCCACTTCGTCGAGGACAATGAATCTGCGGGGAGAGGTTAATTCGATTAGTTCTGGGGTGACTTGTCCTTTTTCGTCGACTTGCACGTGGAAGAAGCCTTTTGTGATTTTGGCTTCGTCGTAGCCAACGGATTCTGTGCAGCCGCCGTAGACTAGGATGCCGTCTTTGAAGTAGCCCTGCTGGCGGTCGTGGATGTGGCCTGCGGCGTAGTAGCAGAAGCCAGACGGAAGCATCGCTGGTGAGAGTTCGGCTTCGATGTAGGGCGGCTTGATGTCTGGAAGGTCAACTGCGCCATGGAACACGAAAATGTTGGCGACGCCCTGTTTGGGAGTCGGCGGGTTTTCCTCCATGAACTTTGGCAACGCCTCCTCGGTTTTGTGTCGGTTGTGGTAGTTTGGGATGCCGTAAACGTAGCAGCAGTCGGGTAGGCTCCAGCATGCGCCTCTGTGGCGTGGCAGGTGGTAGATGAGTCCTGCGCTGTCGAGTGGGTAGAGGATGGTGCTGGTTATGGTGTTAGGTGCAGAGTCGTGGCTGCCGTCAACGGTTAATACTGGGATGCCTGCATCGCGTAGGCGCTTGAAGCTGCGAATCGTGTTTTCGAGTGTGTGGTTGCTGGGTCGGGCTTGGTGGAATAGGTCGCCTGCAATGATCATGAAGTCGGGTTTTAGCTCGATTGTGCGGTCAACCACTTCGCTGAATGCGTTATCGAAGTCCTGTCGGCGTGCCTCAAGTCCGTACTGTGCGTAGCCTAAATGCAAGTCGGATGCGTGGACAAAGGTAAATGGCTTCAAGCTGATATGGGCTTCCTTTGTCTGTTTGATTGGTGCTTTAGCTCTTTAAGGTTATTGACAAGTTAACGTTTATGCGGCTTGGGCTCGTTTTTTAATTTTAATTAGTAGAAGAAGAGGGTGCTGCCCTGCTACTTCATCTTCTAAAAGTTTATTCAGAATCAGCTGTTTTTGGTTCTGCATTTGGTTAGGGTTGCAGGGTGTTTGTGGCGATTGGACAAGCAGTTTGGGTCCCAAACAGGTCCTTGAGTTCAACTACGATTTTTTTCTAGACCCCCCTATTTAACAGTAGATCAAAAAATTTCTATGGACGTTTTATAAACCAACAAAATACCATACCAAAAAACATCAGCTTACAATGTATCCACCCATCCTCATCCCAACCCACCCAACATACCCCCAACATAGCACATGGAACAAAAAAACGCTCCACCCATCCCAACACAAACCAAAAAACCAACCCACCCCACAACCCAAAAATCGGGACGAGGAACCCCCACCCACGCCCATACCCACAAAACAAAAAAAGCCTAACTACAAACCACACCATTTTTTGATCCACTGTTAAAGCATCAATGATTAGTTCAACTATAGCTTGGCATTTGAAGAGTTAGGCCTACCCTTCTCAGCAGCACCCCCTATATAAAGAAACAAACAGATTTCGAGTAGAAAAAAGCCAGTTTTTGGCGTAAAAATATAAGCTACCCAATGTATTAGTCTGGAAAGGCGTAAAACAGTTATGAAATGCCAAGCATGCGAGCGAGAAGTAGATCTGCCATTCCGATGCCCCTACTGCGGTGGAGGATTCTGCGCAGATCACCGTCTACCGGAAAACCATGCATGCCCACGAATACAGCAGGCACGCGCCGACCGCCAAGGCCAAGTTATGCAGCAGCAGGGCTACGGCAACTACAGCTACAGCTACGTCTACGGAAAAGACGCCTACAAGAAAAGGCATTACATAAGCACCAGCCCAAAAGAACTAAAACATTTAGGAATCGCAGCAGCGCTCGTAATTGGCATCGGTTACTCCATGTTCCTTTATTATTTCGGTTTTAGCTTTTGGAGTTCGGCTGCTACATTATTCTTCTCTGTTTTTATGACAGCATCATTCCTGATTCATGAGATTGCCCACAAAGTGGCAGCACAGAAGTCAGGTTTATGGGCGGAGTTCCGCTTAACGCTGTGGGGTTCTGTTTTAACGTTCATATCAGTGTTTTTGCCCTTTAAAATGATTTCACCGGGCGCCATGATGATTGGCGGGCAAATTTCAAACGCTAAAGACATGCTTAAAATTTCCATCGCCGGAGTGATAACCAATATGGTATTAGCAGTAACATTCTTAGCGCTTGTCTTTATTGTACCGGTAACTGAGTTTACTTTGGCGTTTGCCTTCTTAGCATACATAAACTCATTCATGGCACTATTCAACTTGTTACCGTTCGGGATCTTAGACGGCTATAAGATATTCATGCTCAACAAGAAAATCTGGGCTGCAGCCTTCATCCCAAGCCTGATCTTGGTTATCTTCACCGGCTATTTCTTCTTCTGGTAAAAAAAGAGGTTATTCTCCTCTTACAAAGAGCAAGTAGTGATTTACTCTGTCGCCCCAGCCTTTAGCCATACTTGCAGAAGTGAAAGTATGCAGTCTCCAACCAGCCGCTTCCCACTCTGCAATAAGCACGGCCAACTTCGTCATGGTGGTCAACTAGGATACATCGCCATTCACCATAACAACCCCAGAAAAGTTAGAAGTAAAAGGGATATAAAGCGTATGCTAATCCAAAAAGAACTGAAAATTAAAAGAAGATTTTAGATCAATTCGATTGTTACGTGCACTTCTTCGGGCACACGGATACGCATGATGCGTCTCATGACACGCTCTTCAGAGTCGATGTCGATTAAGCGTTTGTGAATGCGCATTTCCCAGCGGTCCCATGTCGCTGTACCCTCGCCAGATGGACCTTTAAGTACTGGAACGCGTAGGCGCTTGGTCGGCAGCGGTACTGGACCGTTCATTTTGACACCTGTCTTTTGAGCTATGCTTCTAAGTTCTCCGCAAACATCTTCTAGTTTCGCGTAATCGGTGCTTGTGAGGCGTATTCTTGCTTTTCTTACCATATTGGTCCATCATTCCATTTGTTTTGCCGTTTAATATACGTTGAGTGCACCTATGAGACTTAAAGGGCACATAAAAACCTTACGACGCACACAGAGAGAAGTGTGATGATTCATCAAAAGTTGCTTCAAGGATAATATATTACCTTGGCAATTTTGTTGAATATGTCGTTGAGGCTGAAATCATTATTTGAATCTGCATATGAGTGAAGCTACTGCAGCTTGATAGCTTACTTAAGGTTTCAGCCTTACCTTCAGGTGTATCAGCCTATTTATAGTTAATCAAGAATACATAAAAAGTAATACCTTTTGATATAATAAAAAAGTCGCAAACCCATAATTTTGCAGAAGCTAAACAGCGGATAATTCATGTTATTGCAAAAAAACGCTCAACCGCTTGATAACATACCTTAAAAGCAAAACAAACTGAATACCACCCCAGATAAACATGAAAAAAATAGTCCCAATCGGACTCATAATAGCGCTATCACTTCTCGCACCACTCTACAGTTGCTTAACCATAAACACCGCAGAAGCAGCCGCTTACCCAAACACCATCAACTTCTCAGGCTACACATGGTGGATAGAAAACACCAACAGCCAACGCGCCCACCCCGGACCCAACTACTGGAGTAACAGCCCACAAAACGTCTGGGTAGACCGCAACGGCTACCTACACCTAAAAATCACCTACAGCAACGGCAGATGGATCTGCCCTGAAGTAACATGCACCCAAACGTTTGGATACGGCACCTACGTGTTCAACCTCGCCAGCAGAATAGACAGATTTGACAAGAATATAGTCGCAGGCTTATTTGCACGCATAGACGACAATCATGAAGTAGACATCGAATTCTCCAAGTGGGGCCTAAGCAACTACCAAAACAGCCGCTACACAATACAACCGGCACCATACATAGAAAGCCAAAACATGCACACCTTCAACACTATACTATACGGCGACTACACCACCCACTACTTCCGCTGGCAACCAAGCGGCGTCTACTTTGAAAGCTTTGGCGGCCACTACCCAATCGGCTCCCAACCAGCAGACAACATCATCCAATCCTACACCCTCAACCGCCAAGTATCAACCGCAGGCGTCAAAGCCCACATAAACCTCTGGCTCTACCAAGGACAAGCACCCAGCGACGGCTCGCAACCTGAAATAGTCATCAAGAGCTTCCAGTATATCCCCTAAAAAAGGCAAAGTTAGTGGCTAACGTTGATGGCTTCCAAGCCTCCGGCGCGCTCAAGCTTATGCCACTTTTTCTCCTTTTTAGACAACGCCTTAATCACCGAAACCAACGTAATGTAGTCGATGAACTGTTTGTAGATGAAAACGAAGAAAGGCGAGTACACTGCCAAGCCACTGTCTTCAGCGTCGATGGAGAGCGCAAGCAGCGAGACAAAGACCTGAATTAGCAGGAAAATGAACATCATACGTGCGAATAGCAGAAAGCCCCCAGTGAGCGACATCAAGATACCCGCACCTAAGGCGATAAAGCTTGCGAGTGGATTGAACAATGAGAAAAGCATTATTGGGAACACAAAGCTGTGCAGGGCACCGTAGCGGTTGTTACCCAATATGTCGCGGTGTTTAAGTATTGTCTGGAACGTTCCGGTACCCCACCTGACACGTTGTTTATAGAGTGACTTCCAGCTTGAGGGTACCTCGGTGTAAGCGTGAGCGGTAGAACTGGAGCTTACAGCGCCGCGGGTCTTAAGCAGCTTGATCGTAATATCGAAGTCTTCGGTCTGCGTGTCAGTATCGTAGCCGCCTACTTCCGTAACAGCCTTCTTTTTGAAGGCTCCAAACGCACCCGGAATAACCATGACCGCTCCAAAAAGGGCAAAGGCTCGACGGATGGTGTTGATAGCCATAATGTATTCGAGTTCCTGAATCTTTGTCAACGTTGAGCGGCTGTTGAGGATTTTTATGTTACCTGCAACGGCTACGTTGTTGGGGTCGCTTTCCATAGCCTGCACGATTTTGTCTACAGCGTCACGTGTAACCATGCTGTCTGCGTCAATAGTGATAACGATGTCGCCTTTCGCAAATAGTAAGCCATAGTTAAGGGCCGAGGCTTTACCCCCGTTAGGCTTAGTTACCACCCGCACACCCTGCTTCTCATAGCCCCGCGCAACAAAACGGGTAAGGTCGCTTGAGCCGTCGTCGATTATGATGATTTCTTTATGCTGATACTTCGTTGCTAAGAGGCTAGTTATGGTTCTGGAAATAACGCCCTGCTCGTTATAGGCGGGCACCAGAATCGAGACCAAGGGCGCTTTTTGGTTGTCGGGAAAGTGGTCTTCTATCTCTTTAAATTTAGCGGCCGGCAGAATCGGATAGGTAGTGATGAAGAATGCAACGCTAAAGCCAGTCGTCGTCGCTGTGCGATATGCCGCTTCAATAACATTTGAGCCCAAGTACCCAAAAAAGAACATAACAACCGAGGCCACTGCGGGCACAATCCCCACGAGCATAAGCGGCGCAAAACGGCCGCCGACGAACATCTTTTTCTTTTGGCGAGAAAGATAAAGAACGTATCCGTCTGCCCCTAAACCGCAGGCCATCGCAATCAAAATATCAACTGTGCCGATTAGGAGGCAGGCAATCGATAACGTGACTACGATTAGCGCACCATAGAGGATTGTCAGTCGCCGCATCTTAAGCTTCACCGCTTAGCCTAATCTTCTGGGTCGGGGGGAATGGAAAGGGGGTTAGCTGATTGAGGCAGCACACCCACTGATTTTGCGCCGTCACCTATTTTAGGGATTTTAGAGTTCGCAAGTGCCTCTTCGATGTTTCTGCCTTCGCTTACTTTGAGACCGTATGCTTTAGCATAGTTGCGTGCGTTAGCTGTTAAGCCGGGGACAGCGAACAGTATAAAGTCAGTGTCAATGTCGCTGATTTTGCCGTAGATACGAGTGACTTCACCGACGTTGATGGCTTTGCCTGAGATCAGCACTTCGACCGCTGTGTTGCCATTGCTGCTTCTCTGAGATGCAGAGTTGACTTCATGCTGCTGGGTTTCTATCCAACCTACTCTACCCAAGATCAACATATCAAACAGGTGCTGCGTGCCTGACTTGCCGCTGACAAACGCCGGCGCCACAATCGTGTAACCCAGGTTCTTGAAGTACTGCGTAACGTTATCTATCGGTTTTATGCGCTGCAACTCCCTTGTAGGCATCTGTGGATTGGCTGTGTACTTGTAGAGGAGGATTTCTGGTTCGTCATCTAATTCTGCGGTTGAGGTGCAGTCTATGCATTTGATGAGTAGTTTGGGTTCGCTATGCAGTGTATTGCAGCCCATGCATTTGTAGGCTGGGGGCAGGATGCGGTAATCTGAACCGATTAGCTGCAGTTTAGCTTTGCATTTCGGACACACTAAATCGCAGTTTCTGGACTCAAACATGCTTTGCCGCTCGACGGCGCCACAGGAGAAATGCTCAATTAACCCTTCCTTATGAAGCCGCAGAGAGCCACATTCTGGACAGGACTTGACGATTCTAACGTTGCCTGAACTGCATGTTTGGCAAATAATCAGTTTATCAACTAACTCCGAGTTCAAGTAGCCCTTACGCACCAGAGCCTCAAGCACATGTGTCGAGTGCTTTGTATCCCAGTCGAGCTGCGGGATACCCTCATAGAAGTAGCCTTCGGGTTTTTCGGGGTTAACCGTGGGGGTGATCTGGGTTACTTTGCCATAGAGGAACAGCTCCATCATGCTCTGCTCATCACGCAGAAGCCCCTCCTCCCGCGAAGCAGTATTATCGTCATCTAAACTCGCTATAGCTGAAGCAATAGATGGCTTAACCTGAGAGCTGATTTTACCGATTTCCGTCGGCTGCTCTTCCGACACCGCAGTCTGCTGCGCTGGGGCTTTTTCTTTCCTGCCCTGAATAGCAAAAGCTGCACCAAAACCTGATGCTAAACCGACCTCTACAGTCGCAATCAGCACAATAGCGGCGACTAAGCTGGAGTTATACATTATCATCGGTATGTTTATGCTGCTGAATACGCCTGCGAAGCTAGCGAATAAACCGATGCTGTAGACTGTACCATTGAGCAGGTTGTTAAACATGAAAACAACCAGTAGAGCTACGACTCCAAATATTGCGCCGAAGGCTGATACTGGGATAGGTTTGCGGGTTCTTGTTTTTACGGGTGCAAAACTGAACAACACGCCTAATAAAACCGCGATTATAAGGACTAAAGCTGGAGCGACTAAAGCAAATAGTGCCACCATATTAACGGTCACTCCTACAGATCAAGCACCGGAAAAAGTTAGTTTGACCTGAAAGTATGAAACTTGGAATTAAATTGATCATCTTTGTTTTCTCCACAAATTTAACCTGTAACAGAGCCCTCAACAATCAACATTGTAACAATGCTAAGTGGATTAAGAGCGTAAAGCTTGATCTTTGATATAATTGAAGTTAGCTTTTCGAAAGTTTCAGCCTTAACTGTAACGATTATATCAAACGCGCTCTGCACCATGTAGGCCTCTTGAATTCCCTCATGCGCTCTCAAATGGTTGAGAACAGATTTTTCGGTTCCAGAAGCAGTGCTTAGCAGTACAATTGCTGAAGGCAAATTTATCTTCCTCGACAGGTAGGGCTTGGTGATCAAAATTAAGGGTTTTTGAGAAATAGAGTTCGCACCCTTGCATAATAACAGTCAAGCGGTAAGCAAAGCCAAAAGGGCAGAATTGCAAAGTAGAGTTAACCTCTGCAAAATCTGCTAATTAACCAGTTATTTTTGGAGATGCAAGCGAATATGCTTCGCATCCAATACTAAGGCTTCAGATAATCTATCTTGACTTTTACTCCGGTAAGCTTTACCTTCAATAAACCCCTCGTGAGGTCTCATCGGAATTACATGAACGTGGAAATGGAAAATCACTTGCCCAGCCGCGGAACCGTTATTCTGCACAACCCTAATACCATCCGCCACCATGGCGTCTCTAACAGCCACTGAAACCTTCTTAACGACTCCAAATAAATGAGCGACTTCGCCGTCGGGCACTTCATAGATGTTCTCGTAATGCTTCTTGGGTACAACCAGCGTATGCCCCTCATTCACTGGCCGATTAGTTAAAAAAGCCACAACATGGTCGTCTTCATAGACAAAGTTTGCAGGGGACTTTTTATTAATAATCTGGCAGAATACGCAATCCTGAGCCATAACTCATACCTTTCAGCGGTTTACTGTTAGGATAATGGTTTAATAGAATTTACTGTTTAAACCTCGTCTATGGCGGCCACGTTTGTTGACGATATAGGTAGTTTCCCATTACCCTTATCTGTAGATAGGGAAACCTACGATAAAGCATACCAGTTAGCCCGTGATGCCCAAACAAAAATCGAAGATAGCTTCATACAGAAAAACTTTGTTGACGTCACCATCAACTCATTTAGAACCAAAATGGAGACGGGACTAGATATCGTTAACACCCCATGGCACTATGACGGCATCCGACAGGTCAGCGACGTCATCCACAAAACCATGCAGCAAGGCACCTTCATTGTAGAAGAAAAAGACGCTTTTTTCCCTGAAGTCCGTGCTATCGAAGAGCAAGCAAAACAGCTCTATGAAGAAGCTGGCAAAAAAATCATGCTAAGGGTCTGCATGTTCGGGCCGATGGAGCAATACATAGCCGAAATAGGTACGCAATACTACAGTGACGTACTTGACGGCTATGCTGAAACAATACAGCGCTTCGCTAAAAACGCCATAATCAACAACAAGTACATAGAAACCAGAGTAATTTCTATTGATGAACCGAGCTTCGGTATACATAACATTTTAGCGCCTACACTCGACGTGTTCTATCAAGTGCTAGAAAGAGCCTTTGACTTTCAAGGCGTAACCAAACAGGTCCATCTGCACTCAACAGCTGGAATACACGATCTATTAGACGTCGAAAACATAGATGTGCTCTCGTTTGAGTATGCCGCGTCACCCAAAAACATTGATGCAGTCTCTAAACGTATGCTTGAACAGGCAGGCAAGCAAATCAGAATTGGGATTTCAAGAACAGATATTGACACAATTTACGCCGAACTAAATGATCAAGGCATCAGTAGCCCCTCAAACGAGCAACTAATAGATTCAGTAGACACCATAAGAAAACGGTACCAGAAAGCGAAAGAAAAGTATGGGGATCTAATGACTTTTACAGGTCCAGATTGCGGACTGAATGGTTGGCCAAATCAAGAAGCCGCCAAAACCCTATTGACACGAACTGTTGAAGCTATAAAAACCCTGTAACAGAGTATAGTATACAGAATTACTGGATAGATGCAGCGTTATGGAAACCTATATTGATGATATCGGCAGCTTCCCCCTTCCAGCGTGGATAAAACGCGACGACTATGCCAAAGCCTACGTGCAGGCACGCGAAATGATAATCAACGGCCAAGACCCATACAGCGATCCCTTTGTAGCGCAAACCTTCTGCCAAACCGTCGCAGACTCTTTCCGCAAAAAACTGTCCTCAGGTCTCGATGTAATAAATTACCCGCAGCACTTCGACGGAATGCGCCAAGTCGGCGACGCCATCGACGCAGCAATGAATCAAGGCTCCTTCATCGTCGACAACAAAAACGTCGTCATCCCCGAAGTCTACGTACTAAACCACGAAGCAAAGCGCCTCAGCGAAGAATTCGGCAAAAAAATCATGCTACGCATCTCAATATTTGGCCCCATAGAAATGTACCTAAACAAGATCGGCGCCACCGCCTATCCTGAAGAGCTAAAAGGCTTTGCTGAAACCATAAACCGCTTTGCCAAAAACAGCATACTAAACGGAAAATACATAGAAACCAAAGCCATCTCCATCGATGAACCCAGCCTCGGCCACAGCCCCTTCACCGGAACCCCCGAACTAATCCAAGAGACAATGGAGAGGGCATATGACTTCCAAGGCCCAGTGCGGCAGATTCACCTTCACTTCGCATCAGGCATACATGATTTACTCCCAGTCAAGGGTCTGGATGTGCTCTCTTTTGAGTATGCCGCGTCACCCCAGAACATTAAAGCCGTCGAGAAGAGCACTCTTGAGAAAGCCGATAAGCAGATTCGGGTAGGCATCGCCAGAACCGATATCGACGCGATCTGGGCTGAACTCTACGAGCGGGGCATCACGCAGCCATCCGCCGAGCAGATAGTTGAACCACTCGATGTAATAGCGAAGCGATATCGGTTTGCTAAGGAAAAGTACGGTGAACGCATGACTTTCACGGGCCCAGACTGCGGTATGGGTAGCTGGCCGAGTCAGGATGCAGCGGCGCTGCTGCTTAAGAGAACTGTGGAAGCGGCAAAAACCGCTTAACTTAATCCTTCAACGGTTACCATTAGAAACGGAAAATGGAATACTTCACTTTTCGTTTGAAGTGTATTTTATCAGAGGCTCAGGCGCCTTATCGCCCTCAACTTTAACCTCTAATAAGCAAAACATCTTCTGGTTTTTGGCATCCAAAAGTGCATCCAGCAACTTCTTCTGTGAACTGCATACATAGCCTTTGCCTCCCCACAACTCAGCCAGCTTCGCATACGGCCAATCCACCAAGCTGTTAATGGGAGAAGGGTGGAACTGCTGCTCCATACCCCACATCCGATTATTACTGACGACAAAAATGGGGTTTATACCCAGCCTTGGGCAGTGAGAGATTTCTTGACCGGTCATCTGGAAGGCGCCGTCCCCCAGAAGGACCAGCGGCCGCTTCTGCGATGCAAGGGTGTATCCGATGGCTGCAGGGATAGCTAAGCCCATGGTGCCATAGAATGATGCTCCGACTATGCTTTGGGTTTGGAGGCGCAGTGTGGCGAAGAGTAGTTCTCCGGTGTCGACTATTGTGGGCATTTCCCCTTGCTCCACGTAGAAACGGTTCAGTACATCGATTATGCCGTCAGCAGTTATCTTAGAATCAGCATCGACGGAGGATACATTTTGCACCGACGAATCAGAAGAAGTGTACCATTTGCTTTTCGGCGCCGCCTCATATAAGCCGGAGACTAAATCCTTGAGTGGCACCCCCTCAAACGTTCTCTGCGCTGATTTAACTTTAGATAACACGCACCTCACAAGCTCAATGCTACGCAACGAAGCTTTCTTCATTCCGAAGTTGACATCAGAGACGTCTTCCCCAAGCATCAAAACTAAATCGGAGGCGTCAACAAGCGCCTTAGCCTCTGCACTGCCAGCGGCGCCCAAGTAAACTCCATAGTAGTTCTCAGCCTTAGGCGTATTGTCTCTTGCAAGCATAGTCGATACAACAGGGACATTAAGCATACGTGCAACCGAAATTATTTCGTCAACTAAACCGTACCTAACCGCTTCCACACCGTACAGGAAAACTGGTTTAGCAGCATCCGCAAGCCTATCATGTATGAACTCGTTAGCTTCGTCGAATTGTCTTAGCCTCAACAGATTAGGTTCAGCGTTAAACTGCGGTACAGCCATCGACGCCTCAGCCATGTCAGCGGGAACCTCTATGTAAACCGGTAGCATGCGATCAAGGCAGACTGCCAGTGCTTCAGCAATTTGGACTGCAGCCGTTTTAGAGTTATCCAAGACCACAGCTTTAGCGGTTACCTCAGAGTAAACCCCACGTTGCGTCGCGGAGTCCTTAATAGTGTGGTGCACCAGAAAGCCACTTTCCCTCACAGCGAGAGCTGGGCCGCCTGCAATAACAACCAATGGTACACGCTCAGCGTAGGCGCAGGCAACAGCGTTCACCATATTAAGCGCTCCCGGCCCATAAGTGACACAGGCAACTTGAGGCTTCTGCGTGGCTCTTGCTGCACCGATAGCAGCGAAACCGACAGATGGTTCATGCGAAAGCGAGACAAGTTTAAGCTCAGGATCTTGTTCGATTTGTTTGAAGAATTTGATTATGAAATCGCCGGGGATGCCGTAGACTGTTTGGATGCCTATGGCTTTTACTGCTTTTAGGAGGTATTGGCCGACTGTGGTGGTTTCCTGCAAGACTTATCCTTACATTGGTTGGATGATTGAATAATTTAAGGTTTAACTAGAAAACGCTGTATCTAAAAAAGAGAAAAAAAGATGCGCCTCAGTCGCAGACTTGCGGCACAAAAGATGATCCAGTGTTGATTGCTGCGCTGAACTGCGGCATTATTCCCGGTCGGCGGCGCAGCGGAGGCATCGGCATCGGAGACGGCGGCTCAAGAGCCACTGGCATGCGTTCTATCAGTCTTCTTCGCCTCCATGTACTGTTGGGATAACTGTTGTGTCAAGCAGTGTTTCCCTTCGGATTATAGTCAGTTTAGTTTCTTTGCCCACAACATCCTCTTGGAGCAGCCTTGGTAAATCAGTGAAGTCGCTGACGGGTTTGCCGTTGAATTTAACAAGCACATCACCCATCGCGAGACCAGCTTTGCGTGCGGGGCTGCCTGCTTCAACACTGAAGATCATGACACCCGTATCTTGCTCGAGACCTGCTTGCTCCTGAATCTCATCAGGTATAGCGACAGTATTCGCGATTATGCCGAGGTAACCACGCTGCGGGGTTTTACCGGTCAATAGACGGTCAGTGATGGCTTTGACTTTGTTGGCGGGAATAGCGATACCTCTTTGCCAGACATACGCGGTGTTTAAGCCGATCAGTCTACCCTGCGTGTCGATCAGTGGTCCGCCGCTGAAGCCAGGGTTAAGCTGAGCATCTGTCGCGATGACGTTCTCCAGTGCGGTTGCACCTCGCCAGCCTCTGATGCTGCTGTGGACGCTTGTTATCATGCCGCTGGTTGCGGTCGGCTGATCACGGTTGAATGGGTTTGCCAGCGCCAGAACGTACTGGCCCACGTTGAGTTTTTCACTGTCGCCGAATTCGATGGGCGTGTATTCGCCGCGTTCTGCCTTTAGCAATGCAATATCGTTGTATGGGTCTACTCCGACGATTTTTGCGTTTACTATTTTTTCGTCTCGACCGATTTTTATCGATCCGCATCCTGCTAGGACATGGTTACATGTGACTACGTAACCGTCTCTTGTTAGGACAACTCCTGTGCCCCTAGACATCTGCGCTTTTACTGCGACAGTTGACTGCGAAGTCTTCTTGATCAGCTCACTGGTCGCATCTGAGAGTGATTTGAGGACTTCTAGTGAATTAACTAATGCCATTCTACTTTTTCACCGAATTAAGATAATGGCGCTGTGTGTATTTGTTGACTAAGAGAACCTACAACTCAGTCACATCACAGCAGAAAACGCGGTAACAAAACATACTGAAAAAAGCACAGTCTTAATTAGGAAAAATCGAATTTAACAAGGATAAAACGCATCAATATTAACATTAATAATCGATTCTGGCGAATATTTTTGCAATAAATAGGCAGTAGCTCACAAGTGTTAAATACAGTTAGCGTCAAACCACAAAGTACCAAATTAAGGAGAACAAAAAATGCATAGGAAAAACAGGTTTTTAACATTAGTTCTTTTGGCAGCATTAATAGTGCCAACATGCATGACAATCTCGCAACTGCAAACAGCAAAAGCGGCAACCAACGTCCCAGTATACCTAAAAGTGTACGCGGAACCAAACCCAGTCGGCATCGGCCAACCAGTATACATCAGCCTCTTCTTCACTAAACCAATCCCGGTCGTAGGAGCATTTGGCGGCGGCAGCTTATACGAAGGTTTAACCGTAAATATCGTTAAGCCCGACGGAACCAACCAAACCCTTGGGCCATACATAAGCGATACTACAGGCGGGGTCGGCGGCATCGAATTCACACCTGAAGTCACCGGCAACTACACAGTGCAAGCATTCTACAAGGGACAAACAATCGGCGGAAGCGTCGGAGGCGTTACCCAAACCTATAACATCTTAGCCACTCAAAGCGAAGCAGATCACTTCACAGTTCAACAAGAACCGATACAGGGCACTAATCTTGTACCATTACCCACCGAATACTGGTCACGTCCAATCTACTCAACCAACTACTTATGGTCACAGCTAGGCGGCAACTGGTGGGGTCTAGGAAAACCAGCCTTCACCGACACAGGCGGATACGATGCAAGCGTCAACAACTTTAACCCCTACAGTCAAGCACCCAACGCGGCGCACGTAATGTGGGTTAAGCCAGCTCAATTCGGCGGACAAGTAGGTGGGCCAATCAGCAGCGACCAAGAAAGCCACTACACCTCAACATCTATTCTCTACAGGCAATTTGAACCAGTAATCCTAAACGGCATCATCTACTACAAGGTCTACACTAACACCCCAACCACTGAAACAAGCGTTGAAACACCAGGCTGGAACGCAGTTGATCTGCGCACAGGCGAATTACTCTGGCATAAAGACACTAAAGACACACTTGACTTTGGCTTCGTAATGCAGTTCCACACCGTTCAGGAATACGGTACACAGGCATTCTTGGTGGGGAGCTCTCAGAGCCCAGCTATGTTCAGTACTGGAACAGGCCAATGGCAACTATTCGACCCCATGACGGGATACTGGATCGCAAACATCACCAATGTACCGGCAACAGCAGCGGCAGGCTTAGTTGAAGCAAAAGACGAAAACTCGCAGGGCGCAGTCTACATTTACACA